>JAEUHE010000060.1 GCA_016793885.1 Verrucomicrobiales bacterium | reverse complement strand
GCGTTGGCATTGAAGGCCCCGGAAACAGCTGCCTCGGCTTCAGCTCTTGTCACAAAGGTTGACGCTGCGGGGATCCCTGGCTGCGCTGATAAACGAGCACCTAGTTGCGCCTCCGTCTGACCGACATGCCGAGCCAAGAGGTGTCCTCCAGCATTCTCACTGACGGTGAGGCCACCAGGCTGAGCAAGCCGAGAGAACGCTCCACTATCTGCGGCCAGCGCGTTTCCACCAACCCTGGTCGTTACTCCGACCGCGGCTTCCCCCGCTCTGATTCCAATGAGTGTCCTCGCTGCCCGGACTAAGCGTCCGACGGGAAGCACAGATACCACTTCAACTCCTGCGCCAACATAGTCTCTAGCGGAGAGTTCACGTCCACCGTTGAAAGCCGCGTCCGATAGTCTGCTAACGCCCTCGGACCCAAAAACACTCCAAACAGCGTCGGCAGTAGCCCATACACCGGCTTCGGCATCTCCAGAAATTGTGTCACGTCTGGCAGCCTCAATTCCGTTCTGGGCTATCCATTCTGCAACGGACTCGGTGCCGGTCGGATCTAGGAGGTTCAGCGGATTGCTCTGGGTGTAAGCATAGGCATTGAGGGCTTGGGGAGTTGCCAACAGTTCAGGAGGAACTCCGAGGAGAAGAGGATCAACACTCGCGAATCGCCCCAGCCCCGCACTGAGATACCGTGCCTCGAAGTAATCGAGCGCGGTCTCTTTATCTCGCTCCTTTTGGGTGAACTGGTAATTCTCCTGAACCCCGCGTGGCTGGAAGTCGTTTCGGGCAGCACCAAACGGATACATCGCCGTCTCCTCCACGATTCCGCCTCGGCTATCGCTGACACAGCTCGAAGAACCAAGATGATCCTGATGGAAGTAGCGGATACGGAGGGAATCATCCGGCGCAGAGAGCGCGATCGAGTTCTCCGCACGCACGAACAGTGCTTCGCCAGGAGCCAAGCAGGGTGGTTCCGCCGCAAGGTCTCCGAGCGGCGGTGGTAACCAGGAGATCCATCGCCTCGACCAGGCTTCGTAGGCAAACATTGCTGCATTGGTCGTGACTGGGCTTAGAATCGAGGACAATGAGAGCGCCTCCAGATCATTGTTACTCACGAAGTCGCCTTCGCCAGCGAGCGACTGCGGTCCAGGAGGCAACTGGACTCCACGAAGCGACACGGTGGCTTCTTGCTTGGAGCGCAACCAGAGGACGGAGCCCGATGGGAGGGAACCACCAAGGCCAACTGGCTCCCACAGTCGTGTTGATCGGTTCCATAGGAATGCGGCGTCCGCGACGCCGCCCTTCAACAACTGCTCCGATGCGTTGGAGAGGCTTACCGCAAGGCTGACAAGGTTCCAGCCCGCGTATACTCGCAGTCTTTGTTGGCGGGGCGTGTCCGTTAAGGAGCCAGTGACTCGCGCGACCCGGGTGGAGCCGTTCCAGACATACTTGGTCGGCACATCGTGGTCGCGAACTTCGAAGAACTTATTGACGTATAGAACGGAGGTCTGACCAGGACTGACCTGCACGGCAGAAATCGACGGAGGCGTCAACAACCACAGCGAAACCAGGACGAAGGCGAAGTGCAAAGATCCAGAATCGTGGCGCATCACAGCAGACTTTCTCAACAGGTTGTTCATTCGCAAAAGGAAGCTCTCACCCCTACGCAATCAACGGGCGGGCCGGCATAGGCACGTGCCGCGTTCACGTACGATTGAAGGGCCTGTTCGAAGTTACGATTAGCTTCATGGAACTGATCGACGGTCATTCCCGCCGCACCATGGTACTCAGGTAAGGGGTGGCTGAGTAGATAGTTGATGTACGCCCGACCATGTTGCGCTTCGTGAAAACGAAGCGACGTGTTGCCCGCGGCAGTGTCGTCATCGGTCGTGCCTCGACCATAGGCAGAGTAGGCCTGGGGATTCGCTCCCCTTCGGTAGACTGTCTGAAGAGAAACCGTAACTCTCGGCGAGCGCACCGACCTCACAGTTCCATCCCTTCGCACTCGAGCCGTCGGGGCAACCACCTGCCAACGCAAACCGGTTTCCGCACTCGATCTGTGACTCTCACCGGTTCGGCTCAATCGCCGCTGTGTGCGGTCATGCTCGATGACGATTTCAGCCCGTGGTCGATTAGGATTATCCGACCGTAGAGGGATGCGATTTCGACGTTGACGGTCCAAGGACGCACCGTCAGTGGGTAGAACCGGGGTGGTGGCATCCAGACCATCGGCATCCGTCCACCGAATCGGATTATTCCCAGCGTAGCCGTATCCATGTAAATGCATCTGCGGATTAAGTCGAGGGTCTGCGAGTCCCCGTTGAGTCCGTTCACTTTCGTTCAGAACCGCAGCCGGATCCACCGACAGAAAGCGCGCCACTGCAGACTGAAAGTACCTGGCTTCCAGATAGCCAAGGAAAGACTCTTGATCCAGCTCCTTCTGCACAAATCCATAGGCGTTGTCAGACGATGTCTGTCCGTCGGAACGCCTCACCCCACCAAACGGAAATCGGCAGGCAGAATGTTCTCGGCTCCCGGTCCCATCAGTGACCAGAGCTACGGATCCGATATGATCCAGGTGGAAATAATGGACGCTTGAAATTGGGTTCAGCTCAGGTAGATCGGTCACCATGCTCGGGCGTAGGTACAGCACCTGCCCAGGAGCCAGCTCCAGCTGCCTGTTCGGATTCGAGGACCAGCCGTATGGAAACTGTGCTAACCCGACCCCCGCGGAAGCATCGAAACCCCAAACTAAAGAGCCTTGGATGCCCGGAGCAACGACAGACCATCGTTCCAACCCGCCTTGAATGAAATCTCCATCCGTTCCAATGGATCGTCGCGCGGGCGGCAGGTAGTTTCCCAGTAGAGCCCAGTTGGCCTGGGTCGAGCAACGCAGCCAATACACCCCGGGCCCAGTCACCGCTTGCGCTGGATCCAGGGGCAAGAAGCTGGCGAGGGAGGCGCTCCACCGAAACCATGTGTCAGCGACGGGAACGGCGGTTGAGGATCCCGTCAACGCATCGGACACCGCTATGGAGATCGAGTTCCATCCGGGCCAAGAGCGAACACGCTGCACCCGTGGTCGGGTGGACAAGGATCCCGTCACCCGAGCCACACGTTCCTCAGCATTCCAGACGTACTTCGTCGGGACATCCCGTTCGCGGACCTCGAAGTATTTGTCAGGATAGAGCACGGAGTCGATGGGGGTTCGCAAGGCGCCTAAGGCGGAGGAGATACGGGAGTTGTTAGAGTCGGAGCGGGCTGCTTTTTTTTTACACGTTTGCTAATGCGCCGATCTGTGTAGTCGTAGCTATACTCGACCCGCATGGTCTCGTCCTCCGCAGCAACGAGGCGATCTTGAAAGTCCCAGAGGCAACTGAGCCCGTCGATTTCAAGCATGTTGCCGTTGGAATCGTAGGGATAAGATCGAGCCGAAGCATCAGACTGAGGGCTCCGGATCGCGGTAAGGGCATGAGGTCCGGGTGGATCAGCCGGGAGTCGACCGCGGCGCGATCGCGAACCAGCTGAGCCTCCATAGCTCATCGAACCCAGGTTGGCGAGCGGACGTCCCCTTTCGTCTCGATGATCCAGGTCGGAGGTCTGGGCCAGCATGTTCCCGATGCGATCGTAGCGATACTGAATCGCTCCATCGTTACGAGTCGCCTGTCCGGGCAAAGCGAATGAATACTGCGCCGACGTCAATCGGTAGAGGTCGTCGTAGTCGAAGATCTGGGTGTTCCGCCGTGGATCCCCCGCTGGCACCGCGCTCCCGGGCCGTTGATCGGTGATTTGTCGAATGTTCGAGGCATCATCAAACCTATACGTGAAGTGCAACAACTCGGTCTGCCCCAGGAGCGGGTTGACTCCGACCGTCATCAATCGAGTCAATCGGAGTCGAGTGTCGTGTTGGTAGCTGGTTCGAATCCCGTTGCCATAGTCCACCTGTGCATGTTGGCCGGATGGAAAGTAGGAAAGATTGGATATGATGGTCCCATTAGGGCCACCAGGAATGCGTTGCAGCAAACTTCGCTCGTTGTATTCGTAAGTGACCTCATCGTTGTCGGGATACACGACCCGGGTCACCCGATCGAGGGAATCGTAGGAAAAGCCGGTGCGATACGAGACCAAGGCCGGATTCGCCGGAGCGTTAGATCCCTGAAGCGTGGGATAGAAGACGGGGTCAGAGATCCGCTTCACAGTCGCGGCAATGCGGCCTCGGTCGTCGTACGACATGTGCTCTTCCCCGGCAAGGTCCCAGACATACGCCAGCATGGCGATGGTGTTTTGAGCGGTAGCGGTAGTGGTGTCTCCCTGGTCCAGAGCGAAAACCGGCGAATCATAGAAATAGGCGACATCAGGTCGATTGTTACGGGTGAGAGGAAGGGTGGGATCGAAGCGGCGATTCGCTGAAAACGGCATGCCTTCATCATGGTAGTCCTCAGTCAAGATGCGATTGGCTCCGTCGTAGGTGTAGCTGATCTTCTGCCCCTTGGCATCCGTACTCTCAAGAACATTGGATCCCTCGTCGTAGACAAGGAACATCGAGCCACGATTCGGGTCGTCCAGATGAACTTTGCGCTTCAGGCCATCGTAGGTGAAGGTCTTCGTGTTGCCTTGAGAATCCGTGATCGTCGTGAGTTGATCGTTAAGATCGTATTCGTAGCGTGTTGTCCAGGAGTTTACGGAGAGTGAACGCGTACCATCGTCGTTTAAATGCGACGTCTCCTGGACCGCGATCAATCGACCCAAACCATCCGTATGTTGGATCGATGGAGTACCAAACTGCGGTGAATTCGGGTCGATGTCGTTTTCATCAAAAAGCCGAGTGAGAAGGGGTTCATACTGCGTGGTTCGAAAGGTTCCGGTGGGGTCTGTAACCCTCAACGGCCGTAGCGTGGCGTCGTAGAGAGTGGAGGAATGCTGCGCCCCGGCCAGCCCAAGCTTCTTCAGCTCACCCCCATCCTCAAATGCTCCTTGCCATCCCGCTTCCTCGATATGCTCGTACCCGAGCTGTTCGTCCAAGCTGCCCCTGCGAAGGGAGAAGAACGGATTCAGAATTCGCTCGGGTTGTTGACGGGCGTTGAACATTACGGCTTCGGAGACGACCACGCGTGGAGCCGTAGTCCCCAACGCTGGCTCGGCTTCTTGTTTCGCGAGCAGCTTGCGACCGAGTCCGTCAGTAAATTGGCGACTGAGCAGATAATGATCCCGCTTCGTAGGCATGCTTCCAGGTGGCTTATCCAGGGCCCGAGTCTCCACGTAGTTTACAACCCCGCGATCTCCTGTGGGGACAGCCACCGCGTAGGAGAACTCCGCACTCGGATACTCCTCGGTGTCGTATGGCTTCACCAGCCGCGTCAGTCGACCAAAGGTGTCATAACCGTAGGTTGTTGAATGCCCATTAAAGTCGGTGGAGGACGTCACCACGGCGAATCCAACATCATAATTGGCCTGAAACGTGAAAGGCTCCTTCCCACCACCGACGTAGATGGATTCACGGATCGGGAAAGTATGGAAAGCGTCATCAAACTCAATAACCCGGACGTGTCCAGCGGAATGATTCACGAATCCCCCAGGAGCCGCGGCCAGCGGATCCAGGAGCATGACCGCGTTCCCATATCGGTCATACTGAGTTCGCGAAGCCTGCACCACCGCGGAAGAGTTTGAAGGAGAGATCCAGGCGCGCGTCAGAGTCAGATTGCCAACTGTGACTTGTCCAAAATTGTCTCCCGAAAAAGTCGGATCGTCGTAGAAAGAGTCAACTCGCGAGACAATTGCGCCCTGTTCGTCCGTCACCTCCTGACGCTTGGGCAAACGGAGGATCCAGGCATTTGTATTGATGGCATATTCGGTGACCGTGGCACGCTCATCATTCCACGCTGACCGATCACCGCTTTCGACCACGCCGTAGTTGACACTCCGCGTTTGATTGCCATATCGATCGAACTCAACCTCCGACTCGAGAAGCCGTTCCGTTCCCTGACCAAGTTCCTGAATCACCTTCCTCGATGCCGTGGGGTGCACCCAGTGGATGGGCTGTCCATTGGTCCCTTGGAAAAGCACGATCGGGGGCACCGTCCACGCAGTTGTCTCGTCGGTGAAGACCTTCCCGGCCTCGGTTTCAATGGTGGACCGCAAAAGCAGTCCCTTCATACTGTCATGGTTGTGCCCGACATCAAAATGGGATCGAGCCACGAGAGTTGGCGCGGTCGCATCTCCGAGCTCGATCTGCTCGACGCGGGCGAATCCGCGGAATTGCTTCTCCACCGCATCGTAATACCCATCATGATAGCGGAATCTCGTCACATACTGATGTCCCAGCGAATCGAGATTGGTGACGGAACTCACCACCGTAACCGGGAACGGAAGCGCATTCGTCCACGGCTGCCGAGCAGCCAAGTCCTCAAGCATGTAATGCGTGGAGGAGGCATAACCAAGAAGCGTAACCCGTCCGATTCCATTGGAAATGGCGGTGAGAATATTGGGCGCGAAACCGCAGTTGAGCAGTTTGCCCAGATCCACGATTCGTAGCCGCTGCTCGGCCGTCGAGTCAGCGTAGACCAGATCGGCGGATCCATCCCCGTCCAAATCTGCCCAGCGAACCACTGCAGTCGCACCCACCCCGGAGGGCAATCCCGTCATGATCTTGCGCGAGCTAAACCGGTAATTGCCCAGGTTGATCCAATAGTACAGCGCGCCCGGCGCCGCGCGTTCGATGACGAGATCGGCCAAACCATCACCTGTGATGTCCTGGAGCCTTGCGACGTCGCGCTGAGCTGACTCAATTCCCTCAGAAATCGGAACGGTTACGGCGGGGCCAAATCGACCATAGCCCAGTCCAGGGCTCACGGTGACGGAACCCAGCCCAATCCTGGTGATGTCCGGAACCCGATCGCCGTTGAAATCAGCGATCTGCACGCCGATCTGGGTGAAGAGTGCGCCGGAACCGTTTGAAACCGTACGACGTCGAGAATACTGATTATGCCCGAGATTGAACCACACGCGATAATCGACTCCCCCGCCCGACGCGACGCTCTGGATGATATCGATGCGCTTGTCAAAATCGATGTCCGCCGTCCGAACATCCGAATTACCAAATGGACTGGGAGGGGCCGAGTCCTGCACCGACATGGTTTGCCTGGATCCCCATTGGAGATTCGCCCGGTTCGCGAAATAGTAGACGTTGTTGTTGAATGAGCTCGCCACCAGGTCAGCAAGTCCATCTCCATCCATGTCGGCCAGATGAACGGCGTTGGAAGAGAGCGCAAAACTGTTAGCCCGGGCATCCCCGCCAAGGTCAATCCCAGCTGACCATTGCAATGCGGGACTGCCATTGGTCGCCGTCAGGCCCAGATTGAGATAGGCCCGATGCGGAGTCGCAGAACCTTGAAAGGTGCGCAACACATCCGGAAGCCCATCCCCATTCACATCCAGCAGATCGGTCAGTGGATTATCCATGACCGAAGGCGGAGCGTTCAGACTCGAGAGAATCGCATCCGTGGCCGTGAGGCGATCCGGCGGATTGCAGATTGAGTACCCAAACCTGGACGACGGCAGGGTGCTGACACCGTCGGCCCCCACCGGTGTTACGGCGGCGAGGAGAGACCAATGGGTATCCGCACCCGCATAGTCCAAATACGCCAGATCATAACGCCAGTTCAAAGAATCCGGAATGCCGTCCTGGTTAAAATCGCCGCGAGCGTGGTCTGCGAGGAGGGGCCCTTGGGTTCCGACCACGATGCGCTTCAGCCGCTTTCCAGTCCGCACGAGAAACCCCGAGCGCCCATCCTCGAACCAGTCAGCGCGATCTTCATACTCAAAGGAGACAAAATGGAAATGACTCCACGGGGGGGAGCCTGGCCCGTAACGGATCTCCTTGAGATAGACCTGATTTGTGTTCTCTGCGCCAAGACCTTTCGAGTAGGAATAGAGGATCACATTCCCTCTGGTGTCCGTCTCACGCTCGATCAGCCAGCAGAAGACCTTATTGGTATCTCCAGTAACCCTTGCGTCACTGTTCAGGCCGAAATCCAGTCGAGTCCCATCGGGAAGTGTGCCTTCCCAGGCTTCGCCCGTGCGTCGATACCGGACGAAAGGACCTTCGTTCTTGCAGAAATAGTCTCCATTGGCCAGCGGGACCAACTCCTCCTTCGAGTCATTGATGAAACTCTGATACCGTTTCGACCAATCATCAACGCTCGTCGGGGCGGGTTCCCCGTCGTACAAGGGAATACCCTGATCGGTGCGCCGTTGGATGCTAGCGATCGGCAGGTGCCAACCAAACCCGAGAATCCCGTTACCTCCGCCCCCCTCATAGGCCAGAGCCAGCGAGGGCGTTTGCCCCGCGGTCCCCGGAGGAACCTTGAGCGCCACGGAATACTTGGCCGTGCCCGTGTTCAAGGTAGGTTGAAATGATTCGCCCAACCCTTCAATGGATCCAGGTCCCTTCGGCACGGAAATGGAGTTTGCCGAGACTCCGGACTTATCCGCCCCGGGAAGTAACCCGCAGCAGAGAGTCATCCCGCTCAACAGCCAGGCTTTGGCCTGACGGGCATCGACGCGAAGCGGAAGTAACCGGAACATTGTGAGATCGGGCGAGAAGGGTTTAGTTCCCTGAATAGGAGTAGGTGGAAAACTCGAGTAGAATGTCCGCGAGTCCTTCTCCATCGCCCAAAGCTCCCTGGACGAAGGTGCGGATGCCGCGATCGGGATCTACACCGAGGAGATCTCCTCCCAGAATGATCAAGAGCCATCGAGTGTTCCAAACCGAGCGTCCCACGAGACGCTTATAGGCCTGCAACTCCGGATTTGTGGGCGTGCCGTTAAGCCCCCCATCGTGAAAAGCCCGCATCTGAGAATAGCGGCGGATAGCGAGGAAAGGCTCTCCTTGACTGTTGTCGGCGATCGGGGTCCACAGCGGAGCCGGGAAGCTGGACCGCAGATCCTCCGTTGAAAGGGGAGGAGGCATGAACTGGTCGAGAATCTTCCATTCGCGACTCACCGCCGCGCCTGCTCCTAAGGTGATTGGACTCAGCAGAACGTCGTTGCCAACCGGAACCAAGTAGACATAGGGCGTGCTGTTGAGGGCGGAGGCATCATAACCGATGAGGCGTACGCCCGCCGATCTGATCTTAGTCGCGAAGTAGGATGAGCTGAAGTTGGCGCCACCACCTGATTCCGGCCAACCGAAGAAGTTATGGCGGAAGAGAATCGCGCTGCCGAATGGGATGACAATGCCCGGCTCTTTGCGCCCACCCAGCCCAAATTGCGCCGGCGGTTTGCAGTAACGGTTGAACTCCGGTATCGCGGAGACATCTGGAACTACGAGGGAACTGAGCCACGCTCGCCAGTTGGCACTGCCCGCATCGTTGGTCAGCGAGCGGAACAGTCCGGCACGCATGGAAAACGTGAGCTGTTCCCTCGAGGCATTGTTGAACCCCAGTTGGCCCTTCAGGTTCCGTCCGGCATCGCTCCAATTGTTGTTCATCGCCCATAAGGCGGCGGCCAGTCCGCCATCCCCCCTCCTGCCCGCGCCTGGTCCGGGCTGGGGATTTCCCGTACCGTCGATCACCCCCACAGACCTGGCTCTCACAATGTCAGTGAGGAGTGCAGCGCCGGGAGTCCAGCGACTTTCCGTGTCGCGCAGATTCGTTTCAAAGTCGTAGGCCGCGGCCGCAAAGTAGACATAGCGCGCCGCCATGTCGAACTGAGCCCGGTACTGTTGTAGCGCCTCATTGCGGAAGACCCGAAATGCCATATCTTTGTACCGGTACTCCTGCACCTGTTCCGCCGTCTTTTGTCGAAACCGCAAACGCTCCTCCAACAACCGTTGCCCACGGCTCAAAGTCGACGCAAAGCGTCCGCTCGCCTGTTGCATCGCCTCCTGCTGGGTATAAAGCTCCAGCCGAAGCGAAGCTTCTTGTCTGAGTAGCTGCTCGATCTGTGCGATCTGTTGAAGGACACCTTGTTCGTGTCGCAGCGTTGTAAGCTCGATATTTTGAGCGTTCTGCGCGGATTCCTTAGCCTGCTGTTGAACTAGTTCGACCAAGGACTCCTCGTTCGCGAGTCCCGTGAAGATCTCCGTTTTGACCGAACTCGAAAGGAGAATTGCACTCCTAGCGAGGGACGTTGGATCGAATGAAAAACCCGCCGAGGTCGGTAGGGCCTCGGCGAGAGCATTGCCGAGCAGGCTTTCAATCCTCGCTGTCTTTTGGAAATCTAGCTGAATCGAACGGGAACGACGAATGCTAGCATTCAGGTTATCCTGTGCGGCCGTTCCCGCACGCAGCACTCCAACCTCGGACGCATCCAGGTTGTATTGAGCCCGTAGGAGCGCCGCTTGATCCTCGATATGCGCCAGGAGCCCTTCATACTCGGTGAGGGCTCTTCGAAAACGAGCCGTCACCTGGAGCAGATCTGAATGCGCCATCTGCAACTCCCCAGGGGCGCGTCGAGCGCGCGTCCAAGTGGAAGGCTTGACGAGGCCTAGCCCGTTCGCTGCGAGATGATAGGTCACGGGAACCGTCCTCCGCGTCAGGTTCCCATTGGAGTCCACTTCGGTATCAGTCATCAACACCGTGAACTCGCGTCCCAACGGGGGAACCTCCCCAGTGATCTCCGAATAGTCATGGTACATGTAGTGGAGCAGATCGGGTCCGTTCGGCGCGGCCGCATAGGCCGGATCGTCCGGGTAGGGGTAGCCGAAGACTTCGACTAGGCGGTTGGTGAAGTCGTTCTCACGATCCCTTACTGTGTCCTGAAATTGACCGATGGTGTCGGCCTGTCCGCGGAGGCGCTGGGTGGATGCGTTAGCCCGGTTGAACACTCCAATCGCGTTGTTCATGGATCGCCTCGCCCGGTCCAGGATCTGCTCAAAATGGGTCTCCCCCGCCTCGACTCGGGCCGGATCGATGTCGAATGGAATGACGTTCTTGGCGATGCCCAAGGGGTTCAGCCCGGCATCGGCCTTATCCAACTCATCCTGGATTGAAGTATAACTCCCAACGATCTCGCGCAGTTCTGTCACCGTGGTCCGATCAACCTTGATGGTGTCATCACCAATGGCCACGGGAGGTAAGAGTGCATTACCCGTCAGCCAGTCGAAAAACGCTCCCTGACCCGCGCGGGAAGCCCATTCAGAGAGGCCCCACGAACGCTCAAGGTTCGCATCAAGGTAGCCTTGCCATTGCCCATCAGGATCCTCAACGTAACGGCTCCGGTAGGTCAGGTTCACTAACTCAGCTCCGGTTCGAGCTTTCGCAGCCGCCACCTCGGCAAATTTTCGCTCGTGCTGATAATTGACGGGCACTTCCCCCACCCCACCAGCCAATTTCACGAATTCATGAGTCACCGTCCATTCAAACTCTGGATTCCGCAGCAAACGGTAGAAGTTTTGGATAGCGGTCAGATAATGGCCCCAGGCATCACCGTGTCCTTGGGGCCAGATTGTCTGCGCATCGGCCGCATCGACCCTTCCGTCTCCACTTCGGTCCTTGATATTGTAGTTCAAGACGTAAGCGGGCTCGGCCTGAAACCCGGCGGCCATGCTCGGAGGGAGCCGATTGTACACCGGGTGGACTCGCACATTGCGCCTAAAGGAATCATCAAGCCCCCGCAACAAGGCCAATTCCTCCATGAGCAACGAGTCAATGCCCGCCTGATCCATAAAGCAGTGCACAGACGAAGCCTCCACTCCGTAATCCCCGCCCGTGGTCACAAACCCAATGGTAGGATCCGCAGCGTCCGCATAAGCTTCATTGCCCAATAGAAGATAAATATTGGCGAGCTGAGCCGCGGCTTGAAGAAGAGCCCGATTTGCACCCATATCCTTGACCGGAGGGGTACCTTCGATACTCATCTCGATCCCGCGCTTCAAAATCGTCTCGTAAATCTCGATCAAGCCGAACTCCTCGGAGTTTTGGAGGGCTGCAGCGTTCAAGGGGACTTTACCCACCCAGCGAGTTCCAGCCTGGCTGATCACATTGACAATCGTGTCAGCACTCGAGTTCACCAAGTCTGCGTAGCGTTGGTTGAAGAAATTGATGTTCGCCAGAACCCTTTTGATCCACCCCTCAACCAGCGCCGGTTCGGTGAACGCGGTGAATCCCGTGCCGCAGGGATTGGCTGAGTTCGTAGTTCGCCAGCGGCAGCGATACCACCAGTCACCGAGGCTCCGAGCCCCAGAACCGCTGATCACTTGGGTCACGGCTCCTAGTTCCGGTGCCGGAGTGAGATTGATCCAAGCCGGAGAATCGGGAGCCGGTTTGGTCGGCCCGGCGTGATATTGCCAATCGAAGAGATAGCCGTCGGCTTGGCCACCGAAATCGCCGGAGTGACGCAAAGTCACTTTCTCATCGAACGGATCGTCGGGATAAAGCACTTTGGTGTCCCCACGATACAAGGGACAATTCACTCGAATAATATCGAGGCTAACCGGCGATCCGCGGCCAGCAGGAAGGCCTGCCTCGGCTTGGATCACGTTGTTGAACGCGAGCGTCACGTAGCCGGCACGGCTCGCCAACCCCGCAGTCAAGGCAAAGGTATCGGCGAGGGTTTGAACTGTGTTGTCTGGAACCACTCGCACTTGACCAGCACGAAGGGCGAGCTGACTCAATGTTTCCACGAAGCCCCCCGCATTACTGAGTTTTTTCAAATCGTCAAGATCGCTCTCGTTGAGGACATTCAAGAGCAAGTATCCCGAGGGTTCCTCAGTGCCGAATTCTTCGACGAAGCGCCCATTGAAGTTCAGCTTCCCTTCACTCGGCACCCACCAAACGCGAGAACGCAAATGCGGGGGCAGAGGAACGAAAAAGACCGTCCCATCCAGAAGATTAGTGACCGTCTTACCCGCCATATCCGGAGGCAATTCCTCCAGGGGGACAGAATAAAGATGGCTCGCGTCGATCAACCGTGCGCTGCTACCCGGAGCCGCACCGAGTTTGCTCGATTGCTCATAAACGACGTCGACACTGGTCTGCCCCCTGATGCTGGGAAGACCGAATTTTGCTTTGACGAGCGTTTCGCCAACCCGCAACTCCGGAACGTCTTCGGGCCAGGTGATCTGATACCGCATATCAGTCGGAACGCCTGGAGTTCCCCCCGGACGACGATCTAGCCATGGGATCGCGGTTCCGGCTGGTGCAAACCCGGGAGGGAAGAAGAAGTCATCTCGAACCTTGGGATAGAAGAACCGCATGACAATCTCCGCCGGCCCTCCGTCGTCACCTGCTGCGCGAGCCCAGTAAAACTGCTTTCGATCTCGCCAATAAGGGCCCCTCACAGCGGTGGTGTTCGTCTCCCATCCTAGGAACTGACTCACCGGATACGGAGGTTGGATGAGTCTTCCCGCTATCCCCGAATAGCGGAAAACTTGCGAATTGGTTTCGGCCACTACGCGATAGACCTTTATCGAGGGTTGGTTCGCCGGATTCAAATACGTCAGCAGGACGTAGGGCTCTGAATATTGCGGACTGCTGGTTCCCGGTCGATCCCCCAAGTCATCACGCAAGGCATAAACGGCCTGCGAGGGAAGCTCGTCGTCCTGCTCTGTGGCCGTCACTGTAACGGTGGAAACCAAGCCGCCGGACGCAGTCAACCTGAAGGTCGCTTGGCCATCCTCCAAATCCTGATCGTCCTCCGCACTCACGAAGATCGACTGCGGCACATTCCAATTCTCGCTTGTGAACCTTAGGAGTACTGGCCCAGCATCCAGATCGAGATCTCCTGAGAGGTGAGCAGCCCCAACCGATACTGGTGTCATCGGAGGCTGCGTCAGCCGCACATTCAATGTCCGCGATCCGCCTTCAGGAACACTGAGCGCCGTCGCATCCACGACCAATTGGAGCTCGTTCGTATCGGCCTCTCGGATCGGCACGGTGACTCTTCCGAACAAACCACCCGAGGCCGTCAGGGTGATGGCTGAGCTGCCGTTAACCGATTCCGCTGAATCGAAGTTGGTTCTTGCGAGGAAGTAAATGGTCTTGGGGTGGTTCCAATTAGCAGTAGTAAAGTTGGTTGCGGTGACAATGGCACTCCGATCGAAAGAGGCTAGTAACTCGGGCGCCCCAGTTCTCGACGGAGAAATGCTGACCACGATGTTCTCCGTAGGTGGGTCGCTGCCGAGGACGGATAAGGAAGCCGTGGCAACACTCCCCTCCACGACTACTACACTGTCCTTATCCAGTCGCAACTGAGGTTGTCGACCCCGGCCGGCAAACAGCAGAGCGTGCTCCTCGTTCGGGTTGAACCCAGGAAGCGCGGGATCGTTCTGAACATAAAGCGTAGGAGTTTTGAGACCAGCGAGACTTCCTCCTCGTTCGTTGGCAATGACGATCGTATCGGGACCTTCGGGCCATCGCGGCCTGTATCGCACCGCTTTGGATGGCCACCCGATATCTCCCGCGGATCCTAGGCTGGAAGTCAGGGGGTTCCAAAGCCGGCTGGCTCCTTCGTAGAGCACCAGGACTAGATCATCGGTCGCGGTGTCCGATCGGTCGCGGTTGACCGGGATGATAGGTCCCTGCCGAGTCACTGGATCATAGTAGCCGGGTGCCGCGCAATATCTGCTAAGTTGCCGCAGCGAGTTCACTAGCATAGCAGGTCCGCCAAACGCCAAATCATGGCCCAACCTTTCCGCATCAATCTCCTCTCCGATCGTCGCCTGAACGTTGTCCTGCAGATAGGCCGGATCGTCCCAGCGCACGGTCTTGACGAACTGAAAAGCGACATTTGCTGATGTTCTAGGATCACCCTGTGACAGGAGCAGCACGCTGCGCCCGGGGCCAGAAGCGCTGAATCGTCGGCTGGAGCTGACTTCAGAAGCATCAGTGCCTACCCCAGCCTCTTGGAAAACCCGTGCGTGAGTATAGAGCCCTCCATTGTCCAAAGCCACGGGAGGAGTCTGGGCGACATGAGTTTGAAAGCGGGTCGGATCATTCGGCCAGGAGACGGAATAGTTCATGGGAACACGAGGGCAGGAAGCTTCAGAAAGGCCCCAGGTGACCGACACGGGTCCTTCCTTTAGAGCGAACAGCCTGCGTGATGGGTTGTGCCAGATAGCGGCATCCGAAGGGTTAATCAGCGGCCCGATAGCCGGCACACGGCTCAGGTCAAAGCCATCCGGAGGCGGAAGCTGCGCTCCGATCGAAACGGATTGGGCCGGATTCGGATCTATGATGATCGGAACATCGAGTGGACGATCCTGGGGGTCCACCCATCGGATCAGAAAGCTACCTGAGTTGAGTGCATACAGCTTGCGCGTGGAGGGGTCCCAACAGAACGCATCCGCAGGGATGCTGCTCACGGGCCCATCCGGGTTCTTGGCATCGGGAGCAAAGGAGAGTGGAGGTCGACTTATAGATTGGCCTATGGTGTAGCGAGCAGCACCATGAATTCGACCCAAGTACGTCAAACCGGCTTTCCCAAGTTCGGTAAATTCTCCTCCAATCAAAATTTTTCCATCGCGTGGCTGGACGGCCAAGGCCCTAACATTCCCGTTAGCACCTGGGTCAAACTGGACATCGATGCTTCCATCGGGATTCAGACGCCCGATACGCGAGCGGGCCTTCCCCGCGAGAGAACTGAAGAGGCCTCCGGCCACAATTTTCCCATCCGGCTGCAGGGCGAGTGCGGTCACACTGTTGTTTGCATTCGGGTCGAAGGTCGAATCCAGTGTGCCGTCCGCGTTCAGGCGAGCGATCCGATTCCTGGGAATTCCGTTAACGGAAGTGAAGGATCCTGCAAGCAGAACCTTCTGATCCGGCTGTATCACCAGCGCACTGATCGCACCGTTTACCGGACCAGCCGGCACATAGGAAACATCTAGACTCCCATTGGAGCCAAATCGGGCCAGGCGCATCCGAGCAGCCCCGGCAATTTGTGTAAAGCCACCTCCCACCAGGAGCCTGCCATCCGGGAATTCACCAAAGGCGTAACCGAGTCCCAAATCGTTCGGTCGTGGATTGAAAGCGGCGTCAAAGTCACCCGTCGCACTCAATCTGGCTAGATGCCCCCAAGGCTGGACTCCAACAGAGGTGAAGAGCCCTCCGATCGCAATCTTTCCACTGGACTGGATAAACAATGCGCTGATTGGGAAATCAACCTCCGGCCGGAAAGTTGGATCAATCGTTCCATTTGGCATCACTCGTCCTAAGAAGCTCTGAGCCTTACCGTCCAGTTTTTCGAAATCACCACCAAGCAACACTTTTCCATCCACCTGAACGGCTAGTGAAGCGACTGTTGGAAAGAAATCTGCTGAGCCGAGCATGGATGGTTTAAAGGCATTATCCAGGGCTCCGTTGGAACCCAAGCGAGCAAGCCCGTCTCTCCGTGTTCCGCCGACCTGAGTAAACGAACCACCGGCGAGGACTTGTCCATCGGATTGCACAGCCAGGGATGCGACGAGACCATTGGGTTGCGGTTGAAAACCAGTATCAACATCACCAGGATCCGCGGATGCGGCGCGAGCCTCCAAACTCCTGAACAGAAGGACTAGTAGCGAAAAGATCGTCGACCACTCGCGTTGTCCCACTCGAGGTGCATGATACATCCTATTCCAAAAATGTGGTTTCATGAGAAGTCATTCACTGAAATGATTTGCTAGTCACCGCCCATCATTCAGAACGGGGACATGAGAGGCACGATGCATC
Organism: Verrucomicrobiales bacterium; assembly: GCA_016793885.1. Taxonomy (NCBI): domain Bacteria; kingdom Pseudomonadati; phylum Verrucomicrobiota; class Verrucomicrobiia; order Verrucomicrobiales; species Verrucomicrobiales bacterium. The sequence goes on along the minus strand of JAEUHE010000060.1, from coordinate 100,045 downwards.
CGGAAAGTGCCGGTGCAGACCAGAGGCGTGGCGTGCAACCCCTGAACCGTCTCCTCGTAGACGCCACCGACCTGGGTATCACCCCATCCCGACAAGGCAAACCCGTCGGGATCGCTCGCGCCAAACTGAAGCCGGATCAATCGATCCACCGAGGGCGATTCCGAAGTAGAGTGTTGTCCGGAGGCACTTACCTTCACCTTGAGAGAAGCTCCACGATCGTCTCGGTTGTCGTGATCCGGATGATAGGAGTGAACGAACGGGTTCAACGGGTCCGCGTAGTCCAAGTGCACACTGCAGCTGAGGACGGTACCCGCGGATCCAAATGGACCGTCACCGGCGAACAGGACAGGCTCACGAAAAGAGAAGGCGGCGGAACTCAATCGCCGCCCCACAGCTTTGCCATCGCGTAGAGCCGTCCCTGTAAACGCCGCTGAAATCTTCGCTTCGTCCGTCAACAAGACATAACGTCCGGGAGCTGTAATACTCCCAGCCGCGTTGGTCTCCCCGGGCCGCCACATCTCCAGAACCCGCTGAAGCAACTTGGCTTGCCCCCCCGAATCCAAGTGAACAAGGATTCGGAAAGAAAAATCCGCTCCGGTTTGAACCGGTTCGGAAGGGTTGGCGGAACTTGGTTGGCTAACCTTTTTGATGGAAACGTTCCCCACCCACAACCCTGCACGAGGATCGGGCGACGTCACATCAGCTAAAGCAGCCCCGGCACGGCCCCCACCCTGCGGTCCCTCCGATTTCACAGGAATCAGCATCCGGGTCGTGCTGGCGGAGTCGGTGACCTCCAGCAAGGATTGGAACAACGGCTTCGCGCTCCCAGTCGTCGAGGCGAAGCGCGTCATGTCCCGGCGACGCACCTCCAACCTTAGGTCCCAAGCTCCGCCCGGAGGGATCGTTTGAGTGAGCTCCGACGGCAGATCTGCCCAACCCAATTTGCGGCCAGCGAAATCGTTCAACCAGTAGGACATCGGCACGGAACCCGCCAACGGGGGGAAATTGGGTCCCGGAGGTGAGGTCGACGCCAGCTGGCGGATAGTTACGGTCCGAGGAAGAGTGGTGGACGAGTTTCGAATGTGGAGAGTCTCCTCGGTCAGACTTTGGCCAAAATCCAAGCCGATGCGGCGATCCAATTGTACTTCCAGTGGGCCGGCATAGTCCGGTAACCCAGTCGAGCGAATCCAGAATGCCTCACCACGTACCATGGGGGTTGAGTTCGGTTGATTCAGCTGGATCCAGAGTCCCGAGGCATTCAACCGATAGATCCTTCCGGTCGCTAGGGCCGGCGAGTTGGTGAAAAAGGCCTGGAAAGTCGGCGTCGCACTGGTAGGAAGAGAGAAGCCAACGAAGTTGAGCGAATCCGCGAGCCAATCGGGTTTACGCACGACCGGCGTGCCTCTTACCACCCATTCCATCGGTACCGCGTCGTCTGCCAGCTTGATCAAATAAGGACGCCCGCCTTCCAATGTGAAAAGCTTGTTCTGAGAAAACAAGGCACTTCCGGGCGGAAACCACGTCAGCCAATTGGGCGCATTGGCAACCAACTGACTCGGATTGTCAATGAACTGGATCGCCGTTTGGCGTCGGCTGAAACGCCAGGCGCTCTCGACTCGCAAACCCGCGAACAGCGTCTCACATTCAGCCGGCTCTGGCTGCACCTCCAAGTAGACCGCGTTCCACCCAGGGCGCAAAGTGATTGGCTGTGATGCCCACTGCGCACTTGCCGTAAGCGTGATGCCGAAGACAACAACCACAACCGATCGACTCCACCATTCTCCAAAAAGGGATTTCATGGTTCGATCTCCAATCGATAAAAATAGTGTCCTGTCCCGCTGGCACCAGGGTCGATCACCGTATTAACGGGCGGAGTCGCCACTAAGTTGCTGCGAACCAAGGTCAGTCCTAAAGCGGAGGGAAGACTCGCAGTCGCAACGCTCGCAAGGTTCGTTCCACGCCACAAGCGATAGGAACGCCCGTCCACACTTTCCCAGTCGACTTGCATCCCACCGGCAGGAAGAGCTGCGTAATTCACGAACTGAAACACGGAGCGCGCATCGGTCGGGTCCGTGCCAGCCTCGAACTCCGTTCCATTTCGCATCCCATCGCCATCGTCGTCCCCTTCAGGGTCCGCGCCGATCGCGCCGAAGTAACGAAGTTCCCAATCGTCACAAAGCCCGTTCCCATCGACATCCGAGCAAGGAATAGAGACCGTCAAATCGACACGCTCGATTCGGCCGCGGGAACGGGAGGACGCTGAGAACGAGGACTGAGCGGGAGCTGAGAAGGACACCAGCAGCCCATTCACTCGAACGTGCGAGTGTTCGAAAACCACTGCCGATGCGGTCAAATCGAGAGTGTTGGTGGTTACCGGGCCCGTCACGACAGTTTCAGCGGGGACTTCCAAAATATAAGAAAACCCGGGATAGTTACTCACCACCGTATCCAGAGAAACCGTGCGCCCGGTGGTCGACTTGCGGATTTGCCATGTCAATGAGCCGCTCGAAAGACGTAGGTTATGCTGGGCGAGGTTGCGAATCGTGCCGTAGAAGATCAGGGGAGGCTCGGGGATCCCCTGCGCGAAACCACCTTCATAGCAAAAACATAGGACTGCTGAAAACACGGTGCGAGCGAGACCTACTGAAAGCTTAGGAGAGTTTTTCACGCAATATCTTCTTTCCGCACAAGTTCAACGTTCAGCAACTGTGTATCCGAGACTACCTGGGACGCTTGATCATCCAGACAGCCGGTTCGCTACTTACAAAAGGAACTACCAGCGGAAGTCACAAAATTTATTGCAGGCCAGCTCCTGGGTCGCGGACCATCGGAACGAGCTTTGCGGAGCGCGGCGCTCAATGAAAACGGTGGTCTTGCTGAGGATTTAAGGGATCATGCCTGGGGTTTTGGGCCCGTCTTCGCCCCTCGGCGGGCTAGGGGCGTCCGCCTACGTTGAAACTTCTAGCACAGCCGATCGGCCCCTTGAGCCTTCAAACGATGGAAAATCATCAGTTAGATCTCGTTCACATCCTAGACATCGGAGTGCTGGTAGTCACCCAGGCTAAAATAGAAGTAGCCCTCCTCCCGCCACTGTCCCAGCGTCTTGGTGACTTGCTCATTCTTGCGTCGATCGCGGTAACGTCTACTACCGCAAGGTTCTGTTACCCTAGGACCCCCACATCCCGGTGGACTCGGTCTGGCTCGGTTCGCCAGTCGATCTCAACTTCGATCCAATAGAGCTGTCCGTCCCTAGTCTCGAACAACCAGCACAATCGCTTGGGATTTCCTGCACGCAGCTGCTCGCGCAGATTCTTGAGAATACCGCCATAATTCTTGTTGCCCTTGGTGTTCGGCCCGCCCAGCGCGGAGATGAGTGCCTGCTCGAGGTTATTGAGGTAGTTCGCCGCTGAAGCCTCCTTCGTGGTCACCTGCAGGACGGCCACGATCCGCTTCACCTTGTCGCCGTGCTCGGCCATCCGCCGCCGGATGTCCACACTCTGTCCGACGTAATACTTTCCATCAGGCCTCTGATACACATAGATGCCCAGCACCTTGCTGGCCGCATCCAAGGCCACCGCCTCAATGGCGAAGTCGACCGCCAGATCGATTCCGAGTTTGGCCACACAGCGCGCCGTGGCGACCGCAATCCGTGACAGGATCCCGCGCTCGATGGCGGCGGTCAGTCCAAAGCGATCGCTATAGTTCGGCGGACTGTTGTTCAGGAAGGCATACAGGTTCGGCAGGCTTCCCTCCTGGCGCAGCGGGTCCTCTTGCAGGAAACGTCCCAGCACGGGATCGTAATAGCGAGCCCGGTAATAGTACAGCCCGGTCTCCGCATCCCACTCATGCCCTTGAAACCCAAAACGCCCCACCAATCCGGATTCATCCGGGTTGAGGATATTCCCGAAGGAATCATACCGGCGCTGGGCAATGAGCCCGCCGGTCGCATCGCTCACCCCCAGCACCGTCTCCTGATCGTCCAACAGGGCCCAGACGGGTGTTCCGTTCGCAGCCCACCGAACGTGATGTTCGTCGGGCCGATCGCCGTGCCCGTATCGAGCTATTACATTGCCCTGCGCATCCAAATCAGCCCACACGTCCAGCAGGTTGTGCACTGACCGGGTGACTTGTCCTCCCGTCCGGCGCGTTACGCGCCGGTTCAATAAATCATACTCGAATGACGTACGACGCACCTCGGCGCCCCGCAGGTCCAGGTCGAGCACCTCAGTCATCCGATTGCGATGGTCATAGACATACCGAGTCGTGAGCCCCGAGACCCGATTGGATCGAGCGATGATATTGCCCTCGCCGTCGTATCCGAACACCCATTCCTGAAACTCCGTTATCCGGTTGTTGCGTCCTACCCGGAAATCATCCCCTACCCGATTCTGAGCAAGGTCGTAGCGATACACCTCGGCGGGTTGGGCCGTATGGAGGACATTGGTCAACTGGCCTGCGGCGTCATAAGCGAACCGCGACACTTCCGTCCCTAGACTGCGCTCCAGCACTTCTTGAGCAGCGTTGTGGCGATAGCGTAATCCCAGGACCGACGCGCCAGCCGCGCTGCGATGCGTGACGTTGGTCGTGGAGCTGAGGCGGTTGTAGGCATAAAGGCTCTCGCCAACCCGCTGCTGACCACTCAGCCCCAGTCCTCTCACCACCGAAGTGCGACGTCCGGCGACGTCATGGTCGAACCGCGCAAACACCGGGGAGAATCCGTTGCCCTGCCACCGACGCGTCTGCAAGCGTGACCGATTGTCGAACGTGGAGTCGACGCGGAAACCCAGGGAATCCGTTACTGACAAGATGTTGGTAAACGCGTCGTAGTTGTAGTTGAGCGAGAAAGCAGGCACGCCCGGAACCCCGCGACGGGTCGATTGCTTCAGCCGGCTCAACGGGTCGAACACGAACTCTTCCACGATTCCCCCGTCCCGAGCCTCCACCAGCTGACCTTCAGCATCGTGCCGATAGAGAATCTCCTTCACCTTCACCGCCCCGTCCCACCAGACCTCGTTCGTCGGACGGTTGGCGGCGTCGTATCCCATGGTAATCCTACGCCCATTGCGATCGATCGATTCCGTTCGGTTGCCGACAGCGTCATATCGGTTCGTGAAGCCACGACCAAATGGGTCGATGGCTTCCGTAACCCGGTTCAATGCGTCGTAGCGGAACGTCGTGACGTTGCCCTCGGGATCCTGGATCTGGGTTCGGTTGCCGTTGGCATCGAATTGGAAGCGAACCACTCCGCCGGCTGGATTCGTGATCGAGGTGATCCGCCCGACGGTATCATAGCCGAAGGCGGTCGTCCGTCCCATGGCGTCGGTCCGGCTGGCGAGCAGGTTTCCTCGATAAGTGAAGCGGAGGACCTGACCCTCCGGGTCGCGGGAACTCAGAACCCGACCGGCGTCGTCATAGGTGAGCACGGTCTCGTTCCCCAACTCATCGACCTCCCGAACTAGCGCGCCCAAAGAGTTGTATTCGAAGGCACGCACACTGCCGTCCGGTTGAACGATCCGTGACGGAGAGCCGCACGCGCAACCGTTGTCATATAGAAACTGCTCTGAATGCCCATTGAAATCACTCACTGAGGAGAGCCGCCCCTGGGCGTCATAAGTGCGGCGGGCGACCGCTCCCAGCGCATGGGCTACGCCCGCAACGCGTCCCTTGGAGTCCAAATCGAAGGCGACAGGGGCTCCGCCCGGACCGGTGATCATGGTGGCCCGTCCGAGGGAACCATAGGTCAACCGGGTGACATTCCCCAATCCGTCCACAACCGAGGTGAGGTTCCCCGTGGAGTCATACGTTTTGCGAGTGACCACTCCCCGGGCGTCCCGCTGCAACACCTCGTTGTCGTTGGCATCATACTCAAACTCGGTGACTCCACCGAGGGCATCCACCCGCCGCACCTCGTTGCCCCGATCGTCATAAACCGACCGCGTCGTGTGGCCATTGCCATCCGTAAGCACACCGGTCAGGCTGTCGGAATCGAACTGCTGCCGGATCGGGTTCCCCGCTCCATCCCGGACTGCCAGCAGAACGCCGTTGGCGTCGAACTCAGCCCGAAGGATCGCATTACCGAGCGCATCCACCACATTCGTCAGCAAGTGCGGCTGCAGCCCATGGTAGTCGAATCGCACGGTATTGCCTACCTGATCGTTGAATCGGCGCAGATCCCCGACGGCATCATACTCGTACCGCAGCCGTTTGCCGGCGGGATCGACGATCTCCGATATGCGTCCCGCTGCATCCCGCACGAAGGCAATGAACTCGTCGGGTTGAGTGGCACCCGCAGGATAATGAAAGACCCCCTCCTTCCGGTATTCGACGCGATTTCCCGTCGGATCTTGAACGCGTCTAAGTCCGAACGCCTGGTCATACTCGTAGACCAACCCATCTCGCGTTCTCAGCCGATAGCCACTGGGATCATAACCGACCAACCCAAATCCCGAAGTAAAACTCCCATCCGACCGCACCTGGTAAGCCGCCGGAGCCTCCAAAGGCTCCAGTCGATCCAGCACGCCGGGATCTGACACGAACGCCGGACGGTAGAACGCTCCGAACACCAGCGCACTCGACGCAAACTGGGGCTGGAAGGTAAACCCAAGCCGCCGTCCATCAGGTGCGGTCAAATAAACCCGAGTCTTCACGGTGAACGTGCTGCCCTGCCCACTGAGGCCGACGAAGGCCTTTTTCCCCGTCTCCAGCACTTGTGCGTCTTGCACCGCCAGCGACCAACCATGCCCAAAGTCACCCGACCGCTCGCTTTGCCGACTGTCATACGCTCGCGTGATCGTGATCGGGATGCCGGCAAGCGGCACTTCCAAATCGACATACTCCACGGCGAGTTCCCCGAACTTTAAACTGCCCGCCACGCTGATCTGAGCAGCTTCCTGTCGTCCCTGGCCATTCCGATCGAAAACGCTCAAGCGCAGGACATACCCCCCGTTGATCAACCGAGTGGGGTCAAACCGGCCCAACGTGGCATTGGAGACAGTGAATGTGTTGGCTGGGAATGTTCCCCGGCTAAGCGCGCGAAATCGCAGTCGTGGATCGCTGGTGCTCAGTTCGGCGCTGGCGAAATCGCCATCGAGAGGAGCCACCTCCAACACATAATTCCGCAGCTCCGCAGAACTCGTGACACTGGCAATCACCGGCACGGGCCGGGTCACCACCGCTGAGTTGGTCGGTGATTCGAGCAGGATCTGCACCGTGCCCACGGCGTTGGGATCCACCACGAAAATGCGGTTGGTGATGGACGTGCGATTGCCGGAAGCATCCACGGCACTGGCGATAAGGTCCACATCCTCCGAGACGGGAAACTCAACCAGAGCCAAACCCTCCGCTGACAGCACCACCGGAACCGGGCCGATCGTCAGACTGGTCTCCTCGACCCCCACATTGTCGGTCGCGTCCACCCGAATCGCCACTTCGGTGCCCGCCCGAACAAAACGCACTCCCTGACTGTCGGTTAGGTTGTAGGCCACCTGCACCGCCACCACCGGCGGCTCTTGATCGGCCGCGAGACGGACGAAGGACTGCTGAGTGTTGGAAGCACCATACTCATCGGTTACTATCCAGGTCACCGGAAAGGATCCCGTGGCACTGGCGGAGGGAAGCCATCGGACGCGTCCCAGGTTATCCACGTTTATGCCCGCAGGCCCCTGGACCGCGAACGATAAGCGATCGTTCTCTGCATCCACGGCTTGGATGACGTCCGTGAACAAAAGTCCGGGAACCGCATTCGTCTTAGGACGCGAGACCAGTTGCGGCGCGGAGTTAGGACGGGCCACGACGTTGAATTGCTGTGCACCCGAAGCACGGGCCGGGTCACGAGCCACCAGAATCAGCGTCTCGGATCCCGCTGAAGCAGGTGTCCAAACGAGCCGAGCCTGCGTTCGACCCGGCAGGGCACTCACCGGCGTCAAGGTGGCTCCCGACGGCAAGCGCACCGGCTCGATCGAAACGACGTCGCCGTCCGCATCCGTCGCCTCCACCACATAAGTATAGGGACGCCCTACCCCAGCCCCGCGCAGCGGATTCGAAACGATCACCGGCGACCGGTTGGCATTGAAGTTGAACGCATAGAGTGTGTAGCGCTGTGTCGCTTCACCACCCCGCCCGTCCGAAACGACCAGTTCCACGACATGAGGCCCAGCCTGCGCGGCCGTGGGGGTCCAGGTAAGTGCTCCCGATCGGGAGTCGAGCGCCATGCCTGCCGGCAACGGCGCGACTCCCACCCGCCAGGTCAACGCATCCCCGTCCGGATCCGCACTGCGCGGCACATACAGATAGACCGTGTCGAGTTGGGCTTCCGTCAACGGAATAGAGGTGATCTGCGGCGGACGATTGGCCCACAACACGTCTATTTGGAATTCTTGAACATCCGGTTCTCCATACGAGTCGCGGACCTCCACCACAACGGTTGGCTGACCCACTTGATCCGATCGAGGCACCCACCGCAGGGTCCCCAGGATCGGATCGATCGACAGCCCGGTCGGACCCGAAACGATCGACCAGCGCAACGGGTCGTTCTCCGGATCCACCGCCCGCAAATCATAGGCATAAACCTCACCTACCGCGGCGCCCGACACGGGGCGACTGACAATGGTCGGACCTTGGTTCTGGATGGAGGTCTTCACCTGAACTGCGAATGGCAGATCCGCACTCCCGCCACGCCCATCGGTCACCCGAAGTTGAACTCGATTGCTGCCCAAGTCACTCACACCCGGTTGCCAGGAGATCATGGCAGCCCCCAGCGGCGCTTCCGCGCTGGTGACCAAACGCATTCCCGCGGGGGCAGACACCAGAGTAAACGCAAGCAGATCACCATCAGGATCCTCGGCCCATACAACCGAACTGTAGCTGCCGTTCAGATGCGTCTGAGCTCTCGGTTGGCTCACGAATACCGGAGGTTGATTGTTCGTATCGGTGACCACTTCAATCACGAAGGACTGTCGCGCCTCCGCTCCGCTGGGATCCGTCACTCGGACCTCCACGGGATACGATCCCAACTGCGCGGACGACGGCGTCCATTCTAGAATTGCCGTGAAACCGGAGAGGCTGGACGTGCTGAGGGTCAGGCCCAGGGCGGCAGGGGCGGAAAGTTGGAAGGAGAGGAGCGAATCCTCAGCGTCCTGGGCCCGAACTTCATAGCGATAGGGTCGATTCGCCGGCGCTCGAAGTTTGGGTGCCGAGGCGATGATGGGTGCCGAGTTCTCGGCCAACACCTCGAGGGTGTAGGATTGCACGGCCAGGCCTCCAAACGGATCCTGAGCACGAATCACCACTACATGACTTCCCAGTTGAGACAGGGAAGGCACCCAAGACACCACGCCATCCCCACCCACCACCAAGCCTGCGGGTGCCAGGACCACTTCGAATCGAAGAGCGTCCGCGTTCGCATCGGTGGCTTGGGCCGTATACACATAGGGCCGCCCAGCGAGTGCTCGCTGGGCTGGGGTAGACACGAATACGGGCGCAACATTGTCCAGACTGCTCCGAACCTCGATCCGATGAGAAACAACGGCCGATCCACCTCGACCATCGAGCACGCGAAACTGGACATCGAAGCGGCCCAATTGCGATTCCGTCGGCCGCCATTGGATTCGTCCGGTCTGAACATCCAGAAGCATTCCCGCAGGAGCGTCGGTTACTTCGAATCGGAGAGGATCCTGATCAGGATCCCGGGCGCCAAGCACTGCGGAGAAGAGCCGGTTGACCCCGGCAAGCGATGGGAGTGTGCCCTCGAACAGGGGGGCTCTATTCGTGCCGGAAGGTCGTATGGTGAACTCCTGCACCGTGCTCCCTCCACGTCCGTCCTCCACCCGGACTGCGAAACTCACTGGATCGGACGAATCGCCGCGCCAGCGGAGCAAGCCGGTAATGGGATCCACCACTGCCCCAGTCGGTCCATTCACCAATTTGAAGCGAACCGGGTCGCCTTCTGGATCCAAAGCCCGAATCGGATACACATAGTCCAAGTTCCAGCGAACAGGGATTGACCCAATCACGTTGGTGGTGCCCGGTCGGATGAACTGAAGCTCGAAGGCCCGGGCATCGCCCGTGCGAGTCACGCGATAGGTAAAACGAGCCGTATCGCCCGAGCCAATCCCACTCACGATTCCAGTACGGTTGCTGAAGACGACCGAGGGATCGGACGCGATCAGCTCGAGGCGCAGCTGACGCTCGATGCCCTCGACGTTCACCTCCACGAACGCCCGGGTGAACGACAGGGCGTTCGATCCACCCTGTCGCAGTAGGTTCAAATCCCAAGTCGCCCCGCCCGTTTCGAAAGCGAGGGGCACGTATTGTTGTTGCAAGGCCGGCGCTCCCACAAAGACACCGTTGGACCCGATTTGAAACCCACCCGAGCCATCGGGAAGGTAGGCGTTACCCACCGCATCCAAGCCTATGCCAGTAGTGCCAACTCCATCACGCAGGGGTCCATCGAGAATGGTGTTCATGCGAACTCGTTGGTTCGCCGCGACGTTCAACAAATTGCTCAGAGTGACGGAGGCATTGACGACATCGCGATCCTCGTCGGTGACGAGCACGAGGTTCGCTGCGGCCGTCAAGCGGAAGGGCAGTTCCGCCAGCGCCTTAGCTACTCCGTCGTAGCCGTCCTCAACCCCTGATCCCGACGTACTGAGCAACCGAGTGGCGCCGGCAAAAAACGCGGCGGAGCCGAAGTAGTTGCCCACTTCGCCATAATCCAAGATGAGGCGTTCCCCGGCGCGCCCCTCCAGCCAAAACACATCGGCTGACAACCCGGACTCGAGGGCTCCAATATGGCTCACCGTCGCCGTTCCCGGATTCAAACGCGAAGGTTCCAAGAGTCGAAACTGGTAGGCCGAAGTCGCGTCGCCCACACCGTCGACCGTCAGTCGGTACTCGGCAGGCACCAGATCCAGCAGGCTCAACGGATTGGAGGGATCCACCGTCGAGAATGGTCGCGCCGATACTTCCACGCCCGCCGGCCCTTCGAGCGACCAGGTGAGAGATGGAGTGGGACTGACGGAATCGAAATAGAGTTGGGTTCGCGTCGGGAGACGAAACCAATACACATCGCGTTCTCCGGAAGCTGCAATGTTTCCACGGTTCAACTCGCCCAGGGTCAGAGGTTGCTGCGAGTCCGAGTTCAACTGGAGGGTGAAGGCCAGGGTCCGCGCCGCCGTTTCGCCAATTCGTCCTTCCAGCAAGAGATAGTGTTGCCCCGGTAGGGCGAGTGCTCCCAACTCGATATCACTGCCGAGCACCGCATCCCCCAGGACTTGGCCCAGCCGGTTGAGGACGCGCCATCGACTGGTGGTCGTCCCGCCCGTAAGGCCTCGTCCATTGAGGTAGAGACGCTCCCCCGCACCGCTGAAACGGTAGAGTTGCGTGGAGTTCGGCGGATCCATGCTCAGCTCCACCGGCACCCCGGGAAGCAGCTCAGTGGCCTCGTCCAGTCGGCTCAGGAAGAAGCGATAGGATCCAATGTTCGTTCCCACCCCATCGACACTGAGTTGGTACTCACCAGCAACCAGATCGAGGGTCGGGTTCGGAGAGAGATCAGCCGAGTCAGACTGATCGAAGCGTCGGTTGACAACATTGCTGCCCGCGGGACCGCGCAAGCTCCAGATGAACCCGCTTCGGAATGTGCGGGAGTCAAAGTAGAGCAAGGATCGGCTGGCGAGATTGAACCGATACGAATCCACCTGGTTGGTCGCAATCAACGTGCCCTCCACCGGCTGGCCCAGCGGCAGCGGCGTTCCCACCAGTGGAGGAATGGGGAGACTGTTGGTCGGCACCAGACGGAACCGAGCGGACCCCGGCAGCGCATCCAGTCGCGAGCCCTCGATGAGCAGGGAGTAGCCGCCGCTTTGGTTCAAAGCGACATTCGGAACATCCGTTCCTAGCGCGACGTTGAATAGGATCGAGCCGTAGGGACTCACCAATCGCATCCGGGCATTGGCAAGGTTGGTGCGAGTCAGGGCGTCGAACGTCAATCGCTCGCCAGCAGCGGCCTCTAGGCGAAACACCCGAGTCTGGTTGGCGGGGTCGAGCTCGACTGTGGTAACGGTGTCGATGGAAAGAGGACTGCCATCGGAAAGATCCAGCCAGCGGAAGGCAAATGAACCGGTCGCTTCAGCCACTCCGTCCACCGTCATCCGATAGCGCCCGGCCGGCAGATCTAGAAGAGGATTGTTGTTGTCCCCCGCATCGGTCTGGTCGAATCGGCGGCGATCCACGAGCAGTCCGGCGGGTCCGTTCAGAGACCAGACCAGGGTGTTGGTGTGAGCCAAGGCATCCAAGTACAGGAGGGACCTCGTAGCCAGATCAAACTCGTACACCGTCTCTTCACCGGCTCGCGCCACGGATCCTTGAATCCGTTGCCCCATTGCGAGCACAGCTTGCGCTGGACGACTCAGATCGAGTCGGAACACGAAGTCTCGCGGCGTGGCGTCGGCGGGGGCTCCCTCTATCAGGAGCGTGTAGTCTCCGCCCTGGGGTAGAGCAACAATCTCGAGATCGGTCCGCAGCGAGGCCGCTGCTGCGACCTGCCCGAACGGATCGATGAGCCGCCACCGACCGGTGTTGGGGCCGGAGACGGTCCGCATCTCCAAGTAAATGCGTTCCCCCGGTGCGGCGCTGACGCGATACAGCCGCGTCGCATTGGCAGGATCGAGCTGCCCCGCCGTATCCCGAGCTGCTTCGAGAGCCAGAGCAGCCGAGAGCGGAAGCCAACGAAAAGCGTACGCCCCCACCTGGCCGGAGGTTCCTGCGACAATAAAGCGATAGTCGCCCGCCGCGAGATCCAAAACCGGAGTCCCATCGAAGCCCGTGGAGTCGGTGCTATCGAATCGCCGCGCGTTCACAACCACTCCCAGGGGGCCATTCAGAGTCCAATGGAGCGCGCTATTGCTGAGCGAGTCGACATAGACCAGCGTTCGTTCTGGCAGGGACACCGTGTACGTATCCTGTTCGCCGGGGCTGGAAATCTCCCCGGAAATGGGTGCCGCCGAGGCAAGCGCTTGGACGGAATCCTGATACTGGTTCAACTGAAGAGAGAAATCGCGACTGACCGATTCATTGACTCGGCCCTCCAAAGCGAGCAGATAGGTACCGGCATGCTCCGCCGGCCCCCAAACGAAATCCGCATCAAGATTTGCGGTCACCAAAGGGGAGCCGACCGGATCAAACCAACGCCAGCGGCTACTCGTCGCCCCACCGGTCAGAAGCAGCATGTCCCCGTAGATCCGCGCTCCCGCGGCCACTTCCACCTGATACAACCGAGTGCTGTTGGGCGGATCTAATCTACCCGACAAGGTTGTGTTCGGACTGAGGACCGGAGCCGCAGCGGGGCGACGAAGCGCGAAGGCATAACCGCCGATCCCATTCGCCGCCGCCGACACGGTGAGCCGGTAGAAGCCTGGAAAACCGGTGAACGTGGGATCAGAGTTGTCGGACGAGTCGGAGCGATCGAATCGCAGTCCGTTGATCACCGTCCCCGAGGGTCCAATCAGGGTCCAGGTGAGCGACGACTGATTGGTGAGGGAGTCAAAGTAAAGCAGTTCCCGCTGGGAGAGCCGGAACACATAGGTGTGCTCTTCCCCGACCCGAGCCAATCGGGCGAACACCGCCTGATCGAGCGTGAGCGGAAGCTCGTTGGTCGAATGCAGCTGCAACCGGAAGGTGAAATCACGGCGGTTGGTCTCGCTGCCCCGCCCCTCCAACAACAAAGCGTAAGTTCCACTCATCACCAGCGGCCCGCTCTCGAGGTCGACACTCAGTAGTTCATTCCGCACGATTCGACCCAGGGGATCCACCAACCGCCATCGGGCGGTGGTCGTGCCTCCCGAGAGCGTTCGTTGGTCGACGTAAACGCGCTCCCCCGCTTGGGCCGGAAATTGATAGAGCACGGAACGATTCGCCGGATCCAGCGCCCCGGAAATGTCGGTATCGGGCGTCATCATTGAGCCCTGATTGAGCTGCGAGAGTCGGAAACTATAGGCTCCCACATTGGTTCCCGTCGCATCGACAATCAGTTGGTAGTCTCCAGCCACCAAATCCAAAACGGGTGAGTTCTGGTCGGCCGAATCGGATTGATCGAAACGTCGCAAGAGCACATTGGTGCCCGCGGGTCCCGCCAAAGTCCACAGCCAGGGACTGCGATGGGTGAGCGAGTCGAAATAAGCAAGGGTCCGGTTGGTCAGGGTGAACCGATAGGCGTCCACCTGATTGGTGGCCACCAGATTACCCTGCACCAGCTCCCCAAGGTCCAGCGCAACGCCATCTCGGGGGGCCACCGGCACGGAATTCGTAGGTATCACCCGGAAGGAAAAATTGCCCGGGGCACTGTCCTGCCGCGAGCCTTCCACGAGTACCACATAGCGGCCGGTCTGATACTGCCCCTGCACTCCTCCATCCTGCTGCAAGCCCAGACCAAAAAACACCCCCCCATAAGGTCCAACGAGACGCCACCGGGCATTGGGCAAGTTGGTTCGGGTGAGGGAGTCAAAAATCCATCGGTTTCCTGCGGCGCCATCGAATCCAAGCATTTGGGTTTCAAACCCGCGTTCCAGCGAGATGGTGACAGGCGTGTTCAAACCGGCGGTCGGAGCGTCCGCGAGATTCAGCATCCGGAATCCATACGCGCCTGTGAAGTCACCCACGCCGTCGACCCGGAGGTCATAGTTCCCCGCGACCACTTCGATCACCGGGTTGGCAATGTCGCCGGCGTCCGATTGATCCATTCGACGCACGTCCACCACCACTCCCGAAGGCCCGGTCAAGGTCCACACCACGCGATTGGTGTTCACCCACGAGTCCAAATAGAGGAAGGCGCGCTGAGCAACGGCAAATCGGTACACCTGCTGCTCTCCTGGCAGCGACAGTGCTGCCTGCACGGCCTGCCCCACGACCAGCGGGCTGGTGGTAACGACCGGCTTCGCGACTCGGAGTTGGAACGAGCGACTGTTGGTTTCACCAATCCTGCCTTCGACCAAGAGCGAGTATACTCCCGTCACGGGCGCAGCCGGCACCTCCAGATCAGTCCCCAAGACAGTGTCGCCCACGGTCACGCCCGCCGGGCTGATCAACCGCAAGCGGCTGGTGGTGTTGCCGGCAGCCACCGATAACACATCGACATACAGGCGCTCTCCCTCGTTGGCGACAAAGCGGTAGGCCTCCGTCCGGTTGGGGGGACTCAATTGTCCGTTTACCGTCTCACCCAAGGTGAGGGGGACAGCATCCAACAGGTCTAACAGGCGGAATCGAAAGGGACCCACGGCATTACCGGAACCCGACACCACGAGCCGGTAGTTCCCAGCAATCAAGTTCAGCACCGCCCCGTCCTGATCATTGGAATCCGTCTGCCCGAAGGATCGATCCCGAACGACCTGTCCCGGCGGGCCGAACAAGTTCCACACCAAGCCGGCGGATGGATGTAAGGAATCCAGATAGAGCAGCCGGTTGCTCGCCAGCACAAACCGATACTCTCTCTGCTCGCCGGGACTGACAATCGCCCCCTGAACGTCGTCGTCGAAGACCAGGACGGAAGGGCCGTTGGTCTCGCGCCGCGTCAACATCTGGTAAGAGATGGGATTGGGATCAGTCCCCCCTGAAACCACCACTCGATAGATGCCATCCACGGGCAAAGGAACCGGCAAAGGATTGGAGGCACCGGAGAAGGTGCGACTGGTCAGCAAAACGTTGTCGGGGCGGTAAATGGATACAGTCCACGGACCACCCGCGACGGGAAATATATGGCTGTACTCCTGCCCCCCAGGATGCGAGAAGCCTACCAAGGCATAACGATTGGGTCCAATGCCACGCGACGTGAGCGCCCGGTCCAGATCGTCGATCATGTCCCCAATCCAGGCCTGTTCTCCGGCCATGGACCCAGACTGATCCACGACGAACGCGACGTCCGCGGAACCCGCCAGCGCATTGGTCGCAGGCAGTTGAAAAGTGACCGTTCCTTCGAAGGATTCGCCATCCCGAAGCGGTAGATCCAGGACGGTCGGTGTCACCGTTCCTTGGGGAATTGTAATCGGACCGGCGTATTCGAAGAAGGGAAAGGGTTGGCTGGTAATGATGGGCGGTTGGTTGTCGGGGTCGCCAATCACCTGCACGACCCAACGTTGCTCCGCCGCGCCGCCTCGACCATCGGAGACTTCGACCACCACCGACTGAGCACCCGTTACCAAGCCTCCATTCCAGCGAACCTCGCCGGTGTCGCCCCCTACGGTCATCCCGATCGGGCCCGTACTGAGAGAATAGCGCAGCGTATCCCGATCGGGATCCTCGGCACGGGCGATGTAGCGATAGGGCTGCCCGAGCAGATTGGTCACCACCGGATCCGAAACGAAACGCGGCGGACGGTTGGAGCTGAGTGTGCCGACGCGCAGCAGATACCCCTGCTCTGCCGAACCACCCCGATCATCGCGAGCCAGAATTCGCACCTGGTGAACTCCCAGATCTGCCGGACCAGGCGTCCAACGGATCGATCGCCGCGCAGCATCCAACGCCATTCCCGAAGGGCCCACGACCAGCTGATGACTCACGGGGTCACCGTCTGGATCGGCCGTCAGGAAGAGATACTCATAAGGTTGTCCCACGGTCGCCTGCGCCAACGGCGCGGTGCGGAATTCGGGCGCTCGGTTCATCCGTCCCAGCACCGCGGCGTCGAACCGGAAGGGCAGTCGGTCCGGGTTGAAGAAGGCCAGCGTCCGCGGAGCAGTCACTCCCCCCGGAGGCAGCCCATCGGGCGGGAGGGCAACGCTGAAGTCATAATAAGGCAGTCCATCCTCGCTGAGTCCATCCTCGCCCACGAGTCGCACTCCGGCAGCAGAAAGCCCGCGGCTGCCTACGAACAGTGGTCCGTGGAGTGTGGACAAGGAGGCATTGCTGAGCACCGTCTCGACATAAAAACGCTGGGAACTGGGATTGAATGAAGTGCGCCGGAAGTGCAACCCAATCCGAGAAGTGACATCCTCTAAACCAACGACGCCGTTGGTGCAAAGAACCCCAACGAAGACTTGGGTGTTGGACACAGACGAATATCCAGGCGCCGTCGCGACCCATTCCAAAACATTGCGTCCGGGAAGAACCTGCCAAGCGCTGAGCACTTGTCCTCGCTCGTCGATGTAGTCCACCGGCTGGCCATTGACGGTGATGGAGGCACGCACCTCGGGCGACAGATCCACCGCCACGACCTCAGCCTCCAGCAGCCGGGGTCCGACCGGCACCGACTGGTGTTGGGCGGGGGAACGAAGTGTCAGCCGAAGCACGCCTCGGTCGCCCGATATGGGTCGGCCTTGAACCGCTGACAACAACTGCGGCTCGAAGCCGGAAAATGAAAAAGAATCGACTCCGCATGGACGAGCATCCAGGCCCGCCAACAGAGTGGACAAGGCAGGCGGAGGAGACCCGCGCAGGTCCAGGCCGGAGTCCATGGCACCCACGCTCACTTCAGTGATCGTGACCCTGGATCCAGTATCAACATCGTTGTTCAGCAAGCGAATGACCAAGGTGTAGGGAATGCCCGGGACCAGGGTTCGGACATCGACTGCCAGGACCCCCGTGGTGAGCGTGGGACCCGCCGGGACCAGCGCTGTTCCCGGAGCCAACGCAGGGGGGAAACCCTCAGTCACCTGAAACAATCCGTCCAAAAGGGGTGGTAGTGGGCTGATCGAACCGGCCGCCTGGGCGTTCGGGATACCGCCGCCCTGCAGCGAAAGTAGAACCGAACTCCCGACCATATCCAACAGGGAGACTTCGAACGTGTCACCCATGCCCGGTCCGGAAGACCGATCAAATCTCAGATCTTCGAAGCGGAGGCGCAGCGCCTCGGCTCCGAGCGGGAGAGTGAACACTCGTTCGATACCCGTGACGAAAGACCTCCCCTCAGTGAGCACCGCGTTACAGGAGCCTCCCGTTCCATAGCTCACTGAACCAAGCTCGCTCGTGCCCGGCCAATGGCCCGTGACCAAGCGACGCCATTCGCGGCCATCGTTCGCGAAGGCGCAATCTCCCACCACCACCCGCACGTCGTCGCTCACCGTGGCATCGCCATCGAAAACCGAGAAGCGGAAGACATAGTCCCCCGCGGAGGAGAACGAGACGCGGGTGACCTGGTTGTCCACCCGCGCGAGTGCGTCCACGAGGGGCCCCGAAACCTGAGTCCACCACGAGGTCAGCGTGTTCAGTGGAAGTCCATCATCGGAACCCATTCCCGACAGCAGGGCCTGGTTTCCTAGGGCTATGAACTGATCGGGGCCGGCCTCGGCGTTCGGGATGGAATGGTAGATGACTTGAATGCTGGCGGAGTTGGTGTCCTGGCTGTCTCCCACGGAAAGTCGGAACACATGGGATCCCCGCTGGGCGAGTGTGACGCGGGTAACCGCCGAAGTGGGGCTCTCAATCTGCGCCGTTCCCGGACCGCTCAGTCGGGTCCAAGCGTAAGTGAGGGGTTTGCACGCAGCGGGCAAGCCGTCGTCCGTCGCTCGTCCGACCAGCAGCACCTCCGGTTCTCGCACGACCAACTGAGGGGGCAGATCGATGGTCGGGGCCTCGTTAGTGGGGCCGACGCTAAACTCATAGGCCCGGAAGAATCCACGGGGGTCGGTCAAGTTCGCACAACAGACGAGAAGAGCTGGGCCGGTCAGGGGCACCCGACAAACATCGCGCCACGACGCACCATCATGCACGTTCGTCGTGCCCTCAATCTGATAAGTCCGCCCGGGCCGGCCGTAAAGAATCAACTGAGGCTTCTGGTCCGACGTGAGCGAGGCTTCCAGCATCCCCCCCTCTCCGGAGATTACCACCCGCCCCACCTGAGTGGTTCGATTGGTCAACGTGCGGCCAGACGCGGTCTGGATAACGCTGTTCCCGATCAGGATGGTGGCCGCGCGGGTGGGTTGACCTTCGACAGCGGTGAAGCAGAGATCGGCGACATCCCCTCCGCTCGACACATCCAGCGGTTGACCGGCACAGGTGGACAATCGCACGAGAGCTTGGGTGGGGGACAGAAACGTGAGGTTGCTCGCGCACAGTTGGGGAGCGATGGGTTGAACGGAGAGGTTGGTCAATGTGCCCGCCGGAAATGTCACCGTAAACTGGATGTTCGTTACGGGCTCGTTGGCCGCCTGGGCGATTCCGATGCACGAGTCCTGACCAGCCAACACCACCGTCGTGCCAATCGCCACTTGGGCGAATTCGGTCACCACCACCTGGAATTGCTGGGTGGATGACAGACTAGGCTGTCCGCCGTCGGAAACCTTCACCACAAACCGATTCGTGCTCCCGGCACTCTCGCGGGACGGGGTCCAAGCGATCAAAAAGTTGGTACCGCGCAGTACCCGCGTGAGGGTGTTGCTGGGTGCCTGAAGAAGTTCGAAGCTCAGGGCCTGCGCCGGAAAGTCCGGCTCAATCGTTCGCAACGTGGTGGTAAATCGCTGACCGATATTGATTGTTTGATTGGTCACCAAGGACAGGAGCACCGGCGGGGAGTTGGACTCCGGGGGCGGCAGCACCACGACCGGTCCCGTTGTGTGGGTCAGAGTCGCGAGGAGGGGCGCGCCCGGGGAAGCCGTCGACACCAGCAAGGTGGGCTCGGCCACCTCAGGAAGGATGGGGATCAACTGAAGGGTCGGCACCTCCTCGGAAGCAAAACCGACTGGCAAGCCCGCACTCGGAGCAAAGTCCCCCTGCGCCTGAGGTAGGATGGCAAGCAGTCGCAGCGACAGGCAGAAGAGCAGGAAGACGTTGAGGAAGATCCGATCGAGCAAACAGCGCTGGAGCATATAACAAATGACGTTGGTGCGCAGACATCCCACGACACCACCCACCCGCTCAGGATCGGTGACGTCGCCTGAATCTACATTCTTTAAAATTAAACAAGGTTCAGACCAGTGGCAAGCTGTGGGTGGAAGAATGTCGGCCGACGATGCGAACTGGGCGTGACTATTTCCGGGCGCGGTAGAATCGACTGGATTTCGATCGGGTGCCTAAATCCAAAACCGCCGTGGGGGATTCCTGGAGAGTGATGCTCAACCAGGGGGTCCAATTCACCCCGTTCCCCACGCCATCGTTTCGCTCAATTATCAAGGATTCGCCAATGGGCCCGTAACAATCGAGTCGAAGGCCACTTTCGTCACGCTGGGCGCGCAGAACCGGCTGGCGGCGAACTCCCGTTCCAACCCCGCTGTTCGCTGGGTTGCCCAGATGCTTGACCCAGGGTCCCGGATCGATCGGGCCCGTCCCTTGGATGCAATAGAGCGTGTGGTCCTGCACTCCCACGAAGATCGATCCGTCCGACCCCATTGCCGGTGACGTCGTCACAGGCCCGATGTCAGCCTTCCACTGAGTCGTTCCATCAAATCCGTCCAGCGCAAGCAGCCCAGTATCCGTACCCAGGTAAAGAGTGGCATCGGCTCCGAGGAGCGGAACGCCCGTGACATGGATCGGCGGGTCTGACTCAGCCGGGGATGATCCTCCCCAATAAAGTTCACCCGTCCGGGAATCCATGGCAAAAGCCGATTGACGACCGGTTTCAATGTCACGCCTGACTCCGTAGAGGGTCCCGTCCGCCGCGGCCACTAGGAAAAGCACAGCGAAAGCATCTCGGCGCCATGGCGAGGCACCGTAGGCCCAATTCAAGGATCGGAGGCTCGGTTCGCCCACTTGGGGGAATGGCCCACCAAACCTACGAAAATTGTTCCCCACGAAAAGGGTGCCATCGGCCTGCATGGCTACGGCGCTCGGTAAGAATTCCGCAGGAATGGACCACAGGGGCGCACCGTCCGTTGCTCGAACCGCATCGAACGTTGCCGATGTTGCGAGATAGATCGTTCCTCCGGAGTCGACAAACGGGGGCAACTCCGGGACGAAATTCAGCGGTTTACTCCAGTTCTCCTCACCCGTCAGCGCTTGGAGAGAAGAAAGAGTGATGCCACTCTCCGAGGAACGCACCACGAAGAGCGTTCCCTCCGGCGTCACTGCCGGCGGGTGCCAAACGGTCCCTCCACCCTGTCTCCATCGAGTCCGTCCCGATTGAGCGTCGAGGCAAATCACTTCACCCCCTCCGAGGCGACCAGAAGAACCCATATACAGCGTTGAGTCGGGTCCGAGAACCGGAGCAGTGAGAGCCGCTGCTCCCGTCTCCACACTCCATTTGGAGAAACCGGCGCGCCCTTCGAGCGCGAAGACGTGACCTCCCGCTGTTGTGACAAAGACGGTATCGTCAGGTCCGACCGCCGGGGAGTTCATGGCCTGCCCGCCCCTTTCTAAACTCCACTTGATCTCACTTTCCCGCACGGAAAACACAGCAGCCACTTCCCGATTGCGGTCCATCGTGAGCGAGAGCGAAGTACTCAGGCCGGCCGCATCGCCTTCCCAACCGAGAAACTGCCGCCTGCTCGCTGGAACCGCTCGCAAGGAGACGACCGTGCGCGGCGAGTAAACCGACTCGGCGGGTGTGATCTCCACGGAACCAGGACCGACACTCCGGACCGCGAGTGTGTAGCCGATTTGGACTTGGAGGGAGTCGCTGTTGACGGATCCCAAATGATTCGAGACCACGACGTGATAAGTCCCGGCGTCCACTTCACCGGCAGCGAATCGCAACAGAATCGAATTGGTTTCGCCTGCAAGAGGTATGCCGTTTCGGAACCACTGATACGTCAGCGACGAACCTGCAGCGATGACACCCACTCGCACTTCCTGGCCGACCGCAATCCGGGTGGACCTAGGCTGGCGGACGATGCGTGGAGGCAACGGCTCGACGGAGACCGCCGCACCCGTGTTCCTCAGATCGGCACGAAACTTTGGCCAGGCGCTGGGGGCCAACGCAGCAGTCCCCTGGATGGCCAGCAACTTCGTCGATGCTGCCACATACACCAAGCCATCCGGGCCGATGGTAGGAGCGCCAGAGAATGCGGTCGGGGACCGGTGTCGGAAAAGCTCCTGACCGATGGAGGCATCCAAAGCCACCAGGGATTGGTCATTCTGGGCGATGAAGAGGGTTCCGTCTGCCGCTAAAGCCGGGCTGAACGAAGTGCCCGAGGACGACACCCAGGTCCACTTCTGGACACCGGAGTCCGGATTCACCGCCATCGTGCGACCCGAAGTATTCACAAAATACACGGTTCCATCCTCGCCGATCACGGGCGACTGCGAAACGATTCCGAATCCAGTGATCGACCATCGCTCATGCCCCGCCGCATCGAGCGCGTGCAACCCGCCAAAATCGTCGCTGAAATAGATCGATCCATCCGCGCCAATCGCAGGAGAACTCGAGATGGAACCCGTTGAATAATCCCATTCCGCCTTCCCCACGGGCGATACGGAGTGGAGCTTTCCTCCTCGGCTTCCGAAGATGACCGATCCAGAGGCAGTGACCGCGGCCGAAGAGGAGATGGAAGCACCGGCCTGAAACTCCCATTTGAAGGCAGCGTTGGGTCGAAAAGAGGCAAGATGGCTGACGCCGTTTTCCGTTCCGACGTAGATGCTGCCATCCGGACCAATCGCGGGCGATGCGCTCACGGGATAGGAAATGCCTATAGTATCCTCGAACCGCCGAAGGCCGGTGGTCGCATCGAATCCATAGAGATGACTGACATAGCCGTCGTCGAGATTGGATACGAGGTAAAGAATTCCGTTGGTCCCAATGGCGGGAGAGGAATCAATATGACCCGGCACCTGCTTGATCCACGCAAGACCTCCGGCGCGCGTCTCCAGGGCGATCACTGTTCCAGCGCGCGTGGTCACATAGATGAGTCCGTTGGACCGGATCGCCGGTGTCGCTGTGATCGCAGCCTGGGCGTCATACTGCCAGACCACGTCTCCGGGAAGAGATGCGAAGGTGGCCACCAGATGCATGTTCGATCGAAGCGTTAACACCAAGGGATTGGCGTTCCCCGAGGCATCCCCTCCCCAGCCGAGAAACGGCCGACCTTCTTGCGGCTTCGCAATCACGCTGACTCGGCTTCCGGGAGAATACATCGATTGTCCTGGCGAGAGCTCGACGGTGCCGGAGCCACGCGTCTGGATCGAGATCGAAACCCCAACCACAACGGCTATCCTCCTACTCCGCGCGAGGCCTTCGGTGTTCGTGACGTCCAAGGAATATGTGCCTTCGTTGTCGCGAAGAACCTTAGGAATGACATAAATCGGTGCTGTGGCCCCTTGGATCGGCTTTTCGTCACGATACCACTGGTAGCGCAGGTCTCCGCCTCCCTCGGCCACACCGCGCAAAATCCCCAGCGATCCTTCAACCGCGAGCAAATCGTCGCTTTGAGCGACGATCCGCGGTTGCCCTCCACCAAAACCTCGTTGCAGCCCGTCGTTCGAAAGAGCATTATGGAACTTAGGCCAGGCCGCGTCTGCGAGAGGCGCACTTCCGGCAAGGGCGTAAAAGGTGGATCCAGCCCCGACATAGACCGTCCCATCCTCGCCGATGCTGGGCGAACTGGTAATCGGCCCCGCACCGCGAAACCGCCATCGAACCTGGCCGGTGCTGCTGTCCAAGGCAAAGAGAGTTCCTTCTTCGGTTCCAACCACGATCGTGCCATCGGCTGCCACTGCGGGAGCTCCGCGGATCGTGGTTCTGGCGTCGAACTGCCACCGCGCTTTTCCGGTTAACCCATCCAGCGCGAACAGCATTCCGTTGTCGGTGCCACAATAGACGGTATTCGCAGCATCGATCACCGGGGATGAACCAACGGGGCCGGCCGCGTTGAATCTCCAGAGCAGCACACCCGACTTCATGTCGAATGCGTAGATGAAACCGTCGTCCGAGCCTATGTACACGGCGCCGTCTCTACCCAGCGCGGGAGAGGAACGGACTCGGCCGGCCGTGAGAAAGCTCCACGCCAGGCCTAAGCCTGACTTCTTCACGCAATAGACTTGCCCATTATCACTTCCGAAAACGATCAGACCAGCCGAACTGATGGCTGCCGAGGATTCGATGGAGGCATCGATGCGGTAGCTGTCGGCCGGAACACCGCTTCTCGAAAAGCGTTGGAACGCTGCGCCGGCGGCACCCGGCCCATCGCCTTGATATCCGAATCCGTCGTTGTCGACCGCCGGCGAGGCGTTTAGTTGCACATAAAGTCCCAGGGGGTAATCCCAGAGAATCGAGCCTGTGGAAGCATCGAGTGCGATCCGCCGCCCACCGATCGTGCCTCCGTTCGCGCTCACGATCAGCCGGTTATCTTTCGTGAGCGCTGGGGAGACCGGGACGGATCCACCGATGCGTGTCTTCCACAGGAGCCTGCCCCTCTGTGTATCCCACCCGCGGACAAACCCATCGTCCGCACCAACAAACACCGCACTCGCATTCAACGCGGGAGAGGAACGGATAGCTCCTCCAACGTCGGCGCGCCAAACGAGTTCTCCCGGCTCCATCTCGAATATCGCGGTGATGCTCTTGTTCCCGTTCAACGGCACGAAGAGCCGGTTGGTCGTGCCTGATGCATCTCCCGACCAGCGAACGAAACGCCGGCCCGCCGTTTCGAGTGCGAGCAGCACCGCGGCTGGCTCGTTAGCCAGATACGTGATCTGCACCTCTCCTTGGCCGCGCCGAAACACCTCGAAGCGATACCCAACACGGAGCGTTGCTGGAGCGGTCTCCACCGATCCGAAGAGGTTCGTCACGCTCACGTGGTAATTACCCGCCTGATCTTGACTCGCGTGTGTGAAACTGAGCGCCTGGTTGGTCGCCGTAGGAATCTCCTGACCGTTGACATACCACTGGTATCGCAACGGAAGCGCACCGCTTGCCAGCACCCCGAACTGCACGAGTTCCGATTCGGCCGCGACCACGCTCTGAGGCGTGGTTATAATCCTCGGGGGACCGGAGAACTGGAAGTTACCTGTGCCGTTGTTGGCGGCGTTCCCTCGAAACGTCGGCCATCCCGTGCTGGCCAACGGCGCTGCACCGGCGATCGAGTAGAAAACGTTTCCGGCACTCACGTAAACCGTTCCATCGGGTCCTACGTTCGGGCTGCCTTGAACCGAACCACCCAGCTCCACTTCCCAAAGAGTTGTCCCATCGGAAGCCTTGAGGGCGCTGAGTATTCCGCTGGTTGACGCGGTATAGAGCGTTCCATCAGCGGTCAACGCGGCCGATCCTGCGATGGGAGCGCCGGGCCCTCGACGCCATTTGGTTACCCCGGTGTCCCCATCAATGCCGTAAAGATACCCTGCCTCCGTTCCCAAGTAGACCACGTGATCCGGTCCAACGATGGGAGATGCGCTGATCTGAGAGTAAGAAAGAATTGGGCTGGTGCCATAACCCTCAAGTTCGATGTCCCATCTTTTCACTCCCGTCGCGCCATCGAGCGCATAGAGTTTGGAGTCATCGGAGGCGATAAAGACCACGCCGTCATCACTGACCGCTGGCGAGCTTCGGATCGCTCCCCCTGTCCCGAACGACCATTGTTCCGCTCCAGATTGCCCGCTTAAGGCGCGAAGCTGGGTGTCATAGGATCCGACGTACACGGTCCCATCAGGGCCGAGCGACGGCGAACTGACCACCCAACCGCCGGTCGCGACCCGCCAGCGCACAGTGCTGCCTCGAACCGCGGTGATCTGCTTTCCTTCCTCGCTGCCGAAGAAGATCGTACCGTCGGGTGCGACGGCCGGGGAGGAATTGACCGAATCCTGTGGGATGTAGGCGGGAAGGCGCTGACCCGTTCTTCCATCGAACAGGGCGTAGATCGCGCTGACATTTCCGTCACTCGTCACCGCCGGAGAAGCCGACTGGTAAACCTCTGATCCCTCCCAACGTTTCTGTCCCGTTAAGGGATCAAGCGCATAAATTCGGTCGTCGAGTGGAATCTTCAGAAACACAGTGCCATCCGGACCAATCGCGGGGGTCGTGGGGGTGCCCGAACGAGTTTCGAACCGCCATCTCACCTCGCCCGGCTTGAACTCGAACCAGGCAGAAATCTTCTTATTGGAATCGATCACCAGGCTGACTTCATCCGTAGTCTCAGTTAGATCTCCGTTCCACTTCAGAAACCGATGATCATTGGTGGGTGACGCTCTCAGCGTCACTTTTGTTCCAGGGAGATATAGCTGTTGTGGTGGATCCACCTGGACGAATCCCTGGCCAACGATCTGCACATCCAAAGAATAACCACTCGTGAGCTCGGCAGCACGGCTCAGGGTATGTCCGGCGAGATTGGTGATTTCGACCTGATATCGGCCGCTGTTCGTCAAGCTGACACGGGGGATATAGTAGGCAGAATTCGTGGCTCCCACGATCGGGTTTCCTTCGAACAGCCATTGGTAGCCCATGGGAGTTCCGCCAGTCGCCATGACATACATTGTCGCCGGTGCCGACTCCGCCACGCGAACATCCATTGGTCCAGAGAGGATCTGTGGACCTCCGTTGGTCGGTTCCAGAAGGGAACGCCCGTTACCCAGTGGATTTCCCCTATATTTTGGCCAGGGCGAAATCGCAGGCCCAGCGGTGCCTTCGAAGGCATACAGCAAACCGTCATTCGAAGCCACATACACCGTGCCGTCGGCGGCGATGGCTGGGGAGGAAACCACCACTTCTCCGGTTTTGTGCTTCCATAGCACTCGCCCGCTGGCCCCTTCAAACGCGTAGACATATCCATCGTTGCCCCCCACGTACACCGTGTGATCGGCGGCCACGGCTGCGGTGGACCAGAACTGCTGGTACGATTCAAAACTCCACTTCATTCGACCCGTATACTGATCCAAGGCGAAGAATTTGCCGTCGGCCGACCCGACATAAACTGTGGCGTCGGGACCCAGCACCGGGGAAGCGAGTGTGCCGTTGCCAAAAGCCCAACGGCGAGAGCGTGTGCGAGGTTCAATGGCGACGCACACATTCTGACCGGTGGTCAGCAGGAGAGTGCCGTCGAAGCCGATAGCCGGCGACAACCACTCGCTGGAATCGATGGCCAGCGACCAAAGCCGCTTTCCGGTGGGAGAGAGCGCCGTGAAATCACCAAACCGCCCCGCCACATAGATCGTCCCGTCGTCGCTCACCACAGGTGAGCAGTTGATTTGCCCGTTGAGTGGGAACGACCACTTCTTCGATCCTGTGGCCGCATCGAGCGCGTAGATTTTCCCATCAAAGGAGCCGATGAGAACGGTGCCATCCTCGGTGATGGCCGCCGAAGACTCGATCTGACCATCAGTCGCGAACTCCCACTTTTTCGCGCCGGTCGCTCCGTCGATTGCGTAGACGGACTGATCGATGGAGCCAAAGTACACCGTTCCTTCAGGCCCGATAGCTGGCGTTGATTGAATCCGATGCCTCGCGCTGAAGTTCCATTTTTGAGCACCGTTTGATGGATCAAAAGCGAAGAGCGCCAGCCCGCCGATGTAAATAGTCCCATCGCGACCGATTGAGGGTGAAGAAATCGTAGCCCCACAGGGTGCCGTCCATTTGACTCGGCCGGGTTCCGCGCTCAGCCCGTATTCAAATTCAAATCCCAATACAAGAAGCGCAGCCAAGACCGCACCTCTGCCAGTTTGAATGGGGCTCCAAGTCATGGTCGACATTTAGAAATGCCGCACCTAGGGTCAAGCTTGAAACAAACCTCCACCATTTCGCGCGGCTCTGATTATTTCAGGGTGAGGCTCGGTCTTTTGTTCGAAGTTGATCGAACACAGAGTCCTACCCATCCGACCTGTTGCCCATATCAACACCGTGCCACTCTCCCTTTGAAAGTTTAAGGAAATAGGCGAGATCGGCACGAACCGATCTTCACGGATCGAAGAGTCCAGCAGGCCCATATAGCTGCAAATCGGGCTTGGCCAGCGGAGTGATCGGAGTCGCGGCGGGAGCCAGTCACATGGTCGCCCTCAAGGAGGACGGTAGCCTTGAAGACCAATGGGGGCGTCATCGCCTGGGGCAGCAACGGCGATGGGCAAGCCACCGTACCGACGTCCGCGCAGAGCGGCGTGAGTGCGATTGCGGCAGGTGGTTTCCACACGGTGGCGTTGAAGGTTGACGGCAGCGTCCATGCGTGGGGACTGAATTCTGCAGGCCAGACGACGGTACCGATTGAAGCGCAAAGCGGGGTCATTGCCATTGCCGCCGGGACATCGCACACGCTGGCGTTGAAAAACGATGGGCGGGTCATTGGGTGGGGAGCGTCGGGCATCGACTACGGCCAGGCCACCGTACCACTGGGAGCACAGCGTAACGCAATAGGCATTGCGGCGGGAGGTTTTCACTCCGTGGCACTCGTATCTCCATCGGCCCCCGCCATCATGACGTCGCCTACGAACTTGACCGTGTACGCGGGGGAGCATGTCACCCTAAACGTCGTGGCGAACGGCTCACCATTGACCTACCAGTGGCGCAAAGATGGAACCAATCTGATGGGAGCGACGGACGCTACCCTGAGGTTGCCCGGTTCACGGTTGGCCGATGCGGGCACCTATACGGTGCGCGTGAGCAACCTGCTCGGGAGCGTGACGAGTGACGTGGCGCTGCTGAGCGTAGCCCCTCTCCTGCCTGGCACCGTCGTGGCTTGGGGACGCAACGATGAGGGGCAAACAACGGTGCCCGCTGCAGCTCAGGGCGATGTAATCGCGATTGCGGCCGGACACGGGCACACCGTGGCTTTGAAGAGCGAGGGAAGCGTTCTTGCCTGGGGCCGCAATACGGATGAAGACGACGAAGTATCGGGACAAACGGATGTTCCGATCATGGCGCGGAGCGGGGTGATTGCGATTGCGGCCGGAAACTATCACACGGCGGCCTTGAAGGAGGATGGGATGGTCCTGGCCTGGGGCGACAACCATTACGGCCAGACGACGGTGCCTCTGGCCGCGCAAGCCAACGTCACCGCCATCGCCGCGGCTGCGAACTACACCCTTGCCTTGAGAAATGACGGAAGCGTGACGGCGTGGGGAGCCGTCTTCGATGTCCAAACGCCCGTTCCCAGTGAGGCACGGACGGGGGTCATCGCGATCGCGGCAGGACGCGATCACGCCTTGGCCCTCAAGCAGGATGGGAGCGTGATCGCATGGGGACGGAACACCTTGGGTCAAACCACGGTGCCGGTGCAGGCGCAAAGCGAGGTGATCGCGATCGCAGCAGGTGCGAAGAACTCGATGGCCATAAAGGCTCATGGAGGGATTTTGGTGTGGGGAGACGACGATTTTGATCAAATTCCTGGGCCTCTCGCCGCCCAGCGGAATGTGGTTGCGATCGCTGCTGGTTACGCGGTGCTCTTTGCTTTGCGAAGCGAGGGAAGCGTCGTGGCCTGGGACGTTTTCGGCGAATACGGCGAAGGGATCGTGCCATTCCTGGCGCAGAGTGACGTCACCGCCATCGCGGCGGGACCCTATCACACCGTTGCGCTCATCGGAGGGCCCGTCGCATTACAGGCCAGGCGCAGCAGGCAAGACCTGATCCTTTCCTGGCCCCTGGATGGGTTCTCCTTGCAATCAACGTTCAGTCTGAAGACACCGGTCACTTGGACGGATGTTCCCACTCCCCCAGCGCGATCGAGCGCGCATTGGGCAGTCACCAACACGTATTCCGGAAGCGAGCAATTCTATCGGTTGAGGAAGCAGTAATCCTCAGTTTTCTACGAGCTGAAAAGCCTGCAAGAGTTCGGCGAAACAACCGCCCAGTCCAAGACTGCATCCCCCCGTGACGGTTGAAGACGGCTTCTCATAGTTTTGACTCTTATAAAAAGACAGCCGAAACGTTTACGGCAGCGATTGAACCGATCGGTGTGAGTGCCGAGGAACCACCTCATAGGCACTACCAGGATCGGCTGGGGAGTTCCTACCATCATATTCAACCTGAAGTTCCCCCTTGTTGAGTGGGTCCGTTCTGATTGATAGTGATTGAACAGGAGTAGCGGAATCTGCTTAACTGTAATAATGCTCTCCAAGCCTGCCCGGGAACGTTACGCCCCTCAGACTCAACTGGGGTTTATCAAAAGTATCGTCAGTGAACTCCGCGCCGGGTGGGGAGTCACACCCTTCACCGGTGCAGGAGTGTCCGCTAGATCGGGCATTATCACAGGACTTCAATTTGTGGACTATCTGACGTGGACCATCTTCAGAAGTGTTGCCTCCGCCAGAGATCTCGAAGCGTGCCTCGGCTCCGGTGCCGTCCGGTGGAACGTCCAACTCGACGGGTGGCCGCGGATCCCAAAGCCTTCGGAAGTGGACACCACCCGAGAGTGGGTATTCAGGGAGTTCGCCCTACTTTGCCGACAGCATGGTCTGAAGGCCATCAGGGATGATCAAAGCGCTACGCTGGTCCTTGCGCGCTTGATCCCCGAAGACGCCGACTCCTCTCCTCAGCCGGAGTTCACTGCGGCGAACCTGGATACCCACCTTCGAAGGCCACTTGTTCCGGCGATTCTCCGCTCTTGGCCGCAAACGAACGTTGACGATGTCGGCCTCAAGCAGTTGCTGCGGTTATTTCACGCAGAGGACGAGGCCCGCGGGGTGCTCACCCGGGTTGGATTCTCCCCTGAGTCGGAGGAGGCGGTGGTAGAGCAGGCCATCCGATCGCTTCATGACTGGCGAGGGATGCTGGAATTTCTGGCCCGATTGAGAATCCGCAGACCAAGTGGGAAAAGGAAGGAGGGAGGCAGTTTGGATGAACGGGCCATCGGAACTACTTTTGTCGGGGAGCGTGATCCAAGTGTCATTGACCGGTTCAACACGCACATCACCGTTGGAAGGAAGCCGAATCTGACACATTCCATGATCAGTCATCTTTCCGGCCCATTTCGGGCGAGGATGGTGCTGACGACAAATTTCGACGATCTCCAGGAGCAGGCATTTCAGCAACTCGACCTCTACTACAGGGAGATTCCAGTGAGCAATAAGGGAGAACTTCCCTCGGCCGACACCGTGCACTCCATGAACTGTATCGTGAAGCTCCACGGGTCCCTCATCGAAACTCGGGCAGACTTCTCCCTCGACGAGATCCCACTCCAGCCCGACAAGGAAAAATTCTTCGATTATGTCCGAGGGCGCTCACCAGCCGCGGAAGGGCACAAGTCTGGGGAAGAGGGCTTCCTTCCAACGCATCTTCTCGTTTGCGGTTACTCTGGCAACGACGCCCGCTGCATCTCGATGATCAAGTACGTCCTGGACCGTTCTCCAGACTCCAAGCTTTTCTGGGTATGCTATAATCGCAATGATCTCGAGAGATTGGGGTCACTCTTTCCCGAAGAAGCCTACTGGAATGGTCCGAGGCAGCGGATTTTCGCCACGATCACCGACCGTAGCGACCTGCTATTCCTGGAGCTTTACCAAGAAATCACCTTGAGCCTGCCCAAGGGTGGTTTCAGCTATCACTATTCCCATGATGTTCCTCCAGAGTTATGGGATCCGTCCCAAGGCGCAACCAAGGGTTCTGGCCACGCCAAGGAGGTGAACAACATTGTTTCTCGAGTGGTCGCTCGAACGAAGGAGGTCGAGGATCACTTGAGGCAGTCCTCTGATAAAAAGTCAATCAACCCGAAATCACGAGCCCAATCTGCAAAGTGGCTGCCCTTCTGCATAGAGGCCTGCCCGACCGATCCCAACTCCGCAGCTAACAGGGGAACAGGCCTCACGGGGATTCTCAAGGACGCACTAACGGAACTGGCGCACCGAAAATATTCGTCGATCTGGCTTGAGATGGAAGACTTCGCCGACGCCGAGTCGCTGCTTCACAACCTACTTCAAGTCATTTCCCTTAGGCTTGGGCGATTTCAATTGGAACATGCCGTCCTCTTACCCATACGCCTCAAGCAGATGGTAACGGAACCCCAGAACGACTGGGATGGGCCTACCATTGCGGCGTGGCAAGGAATCGTTCAAAAGAGTGTAAACTACCTGGGAATCCAACCTGAAAGGTTCGCGATATGCCTCTACGGTCGGAACGTCCCGGGGATGTGTGCAGGGTGGGACGGTTCACCTTGGACCGAAAAAAGCTACCGGACATTTCACTGCATCATCACCGCTCTTTCGAGGCTTGGGTTTGTGATCATCTACGCGCCGCTGACTCGGCAACGGGTTGACTCCTGGAAGGAGAAGGCGGCCGAACTCAACCGAACAGCCGACGCTTTGCGAAGGCTGGCTTTAGAGAAACGGGGCCGCTTTCTGCGGATGAAGACCCCTCCATCCATGAGCCACAAGCCTGAGGCGGAGAACATCGAGCCAAGAGCTGACTGGGCTGATCTGTCCATTGAAAGGGATAAACAGCGGATAATCCCAGATCGGATGGAAGTGATCCGATGCAAGCCAACGCAGACTGAGAACCCGATCCTTAAAACCTTGGATGCAGTTGTAACCGACCGGCTCTGGAAAGCCTATATGCACTCAGGCACGCATGGGGACGAAGACTGGGGTGGCATCGTCGACGAGATGCGGTTTCTCTACATGTCGACACTGTACCGCCGGTCTCGACCACACAACGTCTTTACGACCGAACCTGTGATGCCTTCGCCCTTCGCGAGGAGCAGTTGCGGCCTGGACAACGATTGGGTCCGAAAACGGGACGCAGAAGCGTATCTCGAAGTCTATCGAGATCGTGGCCTGCTTTGGCGAAAGCCAGGTGGTAACCATTGGTATTACCGGGATGGCAGGCTGGGCGTAAGACATTTGCTGGAATCGGCGGCAGGGCTTCCGTCCGGAGACCCCAATGGTAGTGACAGGGTTACAGAC
Organism: Verrucomicrobiales bacterium; assembly: GCA_016793885.1. NCBI lineage: Bacteria > Pseudomonadati > Verrucomicrobiota > Verrucomicrobiia > Verrucomicrobiales > Verrucomicrobiales bacterium. Next base: position 67,384 of record JAEUHE010000060.1, on the reverse strand, counting down.
TGGCCTGCTCAGCTGGAGGCGCGGGGACACTATTGGGCGGCGAAGTGGTATTTCCGAGCCTATTGCACAACCTTCCACGCGGTGCCGATGTGCGAGGCCTATTACCATCTCTTCCAAAGTATCAAAGCAGTGCCGATCGCACGCAGGCCGAGCAGCCCGATGACGCCGGAAGAAGACTCACCAGAAAGCATCACGCGTTACCGCAGATTCCTGTTCGTTCGCGCCCTCACGGAGCTGGTCAAACTGGTAAAGCTGGGGCGCACGTCGCTGCTGTTCTGGCTGGACCGCCCGGCAGCGGAGGCGTGGTTCAACGAGGAAGCCATCGCGCAAACACTGGGCAAGATCAGCCAAGTGCATGAAGACCTCTATGGCGCCACCTCCTCAGGTAGCCAACCCCTCAAGGATGCCAAGTTCGCGAGTGCCGAACATGGGCTAGCTTTGGTTCGCGAGCTAGCCGACGAGCTTACCATCAGCCGGCACAGTTTCGCGCGGGAACTCGCACTCCCAAGCTCGCCTTTGCTGGCTGCCTGCCAACTCCAAGGTAACCAGGAAGGTGCCAGCGTGAGCGAACTCGAGATTGAGAAGCCCGAACTGTTCGCAGAGGCGACCACAAGCCAGAAAGCTAAGGACTGGCGACGCAACTTCAAACTGAAAGCCCCCGCTAAAAACCCAAGTGCGCGGCTCCTGAACGAGACTCTTGAATCGGTGGTGTCCACGCTGATCAAGAAGCCGGATAACATCTACGTCAGCCTGCGAAAATCGATTCACGGGAAGCTCAGCGAGGCGGGCGTCTGCGAGTTGCTCCCCCCGCTCATCTCAGCACTTGATAAGCTGGCCTATCAACACGTTCGTAGGGCGAAGATCCTGGACTTTGTGCAAACGCTCAAGTTGAGCGAAAAGCCTGAAGATCATACTATCTTCCTGATTCCTTCTAGCTTAGCAGGTCGGGAGGTATGGAAGGAGTTAACCATTCTAACACGGATCATCTCCGATCTTTGCGACCTTTGCCCCCCATCCCTCATCGAGTTCGAACGATCACTGCGCAGTGAGGGCTTATGCCTTCTGGCCCTGGCGTTAGCCCGGCTTGGGAGGTTTCACCAGGCGTACCGGCGGCTCAACGAAGCGGAGGCATTGCTCTCCAAGCTGCCCCGAAAACAGGAGGGCGGGGAGATCGCGATCATAGAGCTGCGGCGCGGGGAGGTCCATTTACAGCAGGCGCTAATGATTCAAAACCTCCGCTGTCTTGGAAAGTTGGAGCCGCGGCAGCAGACCAAGGCAACGAGAAATGAAGATCAGGGCCTGATGCGAGCCCTGACTTATTGGCAAACTCCCCGAGGAGCGCGATCAGATGCGAAGGCAAAGACCCTCGCCGACCAATGGAGTGAACAGTATGGCCCATGGGAGGAACTCCAAGGTATTCAGGGGGAGCGCCTCCTTACGGCCAAGCTGGATGATTGCTGGGCAAGTTTGGAAAATGCTGAGAAGCTGCTTTCGGGAAAAATTCGCACGACGCAGTGGTGGGGGCGTCTCTGCACGCTGAAACTGAGGCTATTCGCCTCCCTTCCACGAGAAGAAGATCTTCACTACAGGCCTCTGGCATGGAGAAAAAACGTGGAGCGTCCGGAGGAGCTGCTGCGTATCGTAGAGCTGGGGCGGGCTGTGTGGCCTGATGACCCGTTCCGGCGACTCAGGCTGGCATTCTACTTTTCCAAAGCTTGCGTAAGGTCGGACGGAGGTCGGATGCTAAGGGAGAACCCGGCCGCGTCCGACGTCTTAATGGAAAAGTTCGAGCTCGTTGGAGGCTACGAGGTGGGTAAGATGCCTCTGCTGAAGAACTGCATTGACGGGTTAGCCAAATTCAGAGAGCAGCTCAGAAAGCGGAAAACCGTACGGCCATTACGGAAGTCCCGCCGGAGATGAGGTTAGGTCGCGTGGAGAAACGAAATTCGAGAAACCGCTCCAGGGAGGCTGGCGATGCCCCGAACCTACTTTTCAACAACCAGCCCATATCGGCTTGCCATTCTGTTGACGGAAGATCGCTAGGGGACGCGCAGGGGCAATAACGAGTGGCGAGAAGGGACGGGCTGGAACGCTGAACAGAACAGGAGGTTGTCTGTGCCCCCCACGGTGTCAATGCGGACACAGACTATTTTCCATGCACCACTTATGAAACATGGATCATCAGCCAGCCACTTTCATGGCACAAACGGGAAATCCAAATTCATGCTGCGCAGTTGCTCCCGGATCCGCCGAAGGTCCCAAATCTCCACGCCTCCTGTCTCCCCTGAGAATAAGAGTTGTGCGTCGTCCCTGGAAAACATCAGGTTGCGCGGAAGGGCCTGGTGGGGAAGAATTGCCAATTCCTCCCAACTGTCAGTCGCCACCAACCGTATGTGTTTGTCGCGACAACTCAATGCCACCATATGTCCATCGTGACTGAACTCTGCAGTAAATTCTCGTTTGAGCGGCGAGGCCAATTCAGTATGGATATTCCCTGTCCGAGTGTTGTAGACTGTCCACCCGTCTGAATTATGGTGGCGAGCCAACAACCACCGACCGTCAGGACTTAGACACGGGGAAGCCTCACCGACACCATGAGGCAGTTGGTGAAGCAATTTCCCAGTTTTACCATCCCATAGGCAAAGAATCATCGATTGCCGACCTTTATTCTGAGTGCCAGCCACCAGTTTTCCGTCACCACTGATGGTCAGGTCGGAGTAACCGCTAGCTTCTGGTTCTACAATGGAGGGAGGGTCTCCGAGGTGCAGAAGTTGAAAACCTCCACGATGCCGAATCACGGCATGCTGTTCATCCTCGGAAAGGCGAAACCAATCATAGCCGTATTGTGAGAGAGGCCAGCGTTGGGCGGACATCTCGAATATACTAACAGGGACAGCTTCAACAGGGGTAGGAATCTGCATCCAGAACCCCTTTCCATCCTTGGAATTTCCAAGACAATAGAGGGAATTGAAATCGCCGCTGAACCTTGCCGCCTGCGTTCCTTTGGGCAAGTCAATTCTCCTGCTTCCCGGTATGAGTGCCAAGAACTGTGCGCCATGTTCTTCGTTACCACCGGCAATCAGCCCCCGCGGGGATAGATCCACAACCCAGCCGCCCTGTTCCAATTGCGTGCGCCTCAGTTCAGGTGCCACACTACACTTCCATACATCCCACCGCGGCAGCTGATAGTCCCTCCAGCACAACCTCTCACCGTCCCGGCTGATCTGAAGCGCATTTCCAGCCCATTGAAGTTCCAGCAGCTTCTCGCCCGTGCCGGAATTCCAAAAACATGTGCTTGCGTCCCAAGAGGTGGTGATCAGAATTTCCCCTGAAAATTCAGTCATCCCAGAAATGTGATGAAGGTGTCCCCGGATGGAATTCCGCTTCTGCTTGGTAGTCACATTCCAAAGATGAACCATACAATCACCAAGCTTATCATCCGGTCTCTCAGCAACCGCGATATGCTCTCCATCGGCCATCCAAATGGCGCAGGTAATGGCGTGGCCTCCACTTGCAGGCAACTCAGCCATGGTGGCACCATGGACGACATCGAAAATCCTCACACTTTCTTCCGCGTGTAGCATCCATCGATCCCCTCTTGGGCTGAACAGACTGGCTCCGCTAACACCTTCGACGAAAAATCGGCGATGGCCCGTGGAAATCTCGTGATACTCAGTCCCTCCGGGATGAACACTCATCAGCCCTTTTCCATCCGCAGTAACATCGAAATAGGAGGCCGCCCGATGAACCTTTAGAAGTCGCATCGGCGGGACCAAATGTTGAGTATTGCGAGGGTTCCAAATAACAAAATCCCCACCTTGGTAGAGCCCATATACCGAAGAATCATCCTTGGACCAGGTCCAACGAGCCAGCTTAGGGGTTGACACTTCCAAATCACTCGGCGGCGCAAGTTGAGAAACGATCTCGTCATTGTCCACCGACCGAACGATCAAACCGCCAGATGGATCGTTGGTGGCGTAAAGTCTCAGATTGGGATCAAAAGCCAGCCCACGCGTGGGTCCTTTACGAAATGAGGGTATCGTGCGCCAAGGCATGGCGTCGGGTAAGGAAAAGGCTCGGAAAGCCAGAGTCCGCAACGCCGTTGAATTGGTATGCTTGGCCGCCTCTCGAATGAGATCCAACGCCCGGAATCGCTGTCCTGACGTTCGAGTTTGAAGCAGGGCATGAGCGAGATTCATTTTGGATTGAAAAAGCGCTTGTTCTGCAGCAAGGCGAGCCTTGGCTTCTGCTTTTTGCATGGCTTCCAATTCTTTTCGAGCCGCATTTGCCTGCTGTTCCTTGGTTGCTGCATAGTACCAACCTGCACCTACGAACACCAGAAGGCAGGCTGCTATCGCAACCGCTCTTGTTGCCGCAGCCAGTCGCCGCTGAAGCCTATGAAGCTTTTTGACCGAATGCCCGGCGCGCAGTAGGAGTAAATCTTCCTGCATCGCCCGCGCAGATGGATACCGCTGCTTAGGATCGTAGGCGCAAGCCCGAGCAATGATTTCATCCAATTCCAGAAGCTGATCGGCGTCCGGACAGGAACCGAGCTCAGTGATGGGCTCGGGGTAAGACTGTCGATCCTTTCCCGTACTGATCTCATAGAGGACCTTGCCCAAGGAGTATATGTCGGATTGAGGTGTCCCGGTGCCTTCGGGCGCGGCAAACCCCTCGGTACCAACATTGGACATCGTTGCGTCCACCCCGGTCACCAAACCGATGTCAGCCAATTTCGGAATGCCATTAACGAAGATGATGTTGGAAGGCTTTACATCGCGATGCACCAGTCCGCTCAAATGCAGGTGATGAAGCGCTTTGGTGAGAGAAAGTGCGATTTCCAAACACTCGGCTACCGGAAGACGCCCCAGTGCCGATTGAGCCAATTCTGATTTCAGCGTGCGCGGGAGATAGTTGCGGATGGATTCGGTTTGGAGTGTTTCCGACACGGATGCTTCGTCACTCGGAAGGCCCTGCTTTCTCAAGGGAGGCAAGTCTCCGCCATCCACAGGATCAGCCAACTCCATCACGTAGTAAAAATAGCCTTCAGTATCGTTGCGGCCCACGTGGAGAATATCCACCTGGCTTTCGTGGGAACGCGAGATGGGCTCAAACCGCTGGATACCCCGAAACTCGCGATCATAGGGGCGGTCGTCCGTGAAGGTAGATCGATACACCACTTTCAAGGCGCGGTAAGTGCCCATGATGTTTCGGGCAAGCCATACCGTCCCATAGCTCCCGGAGTCGATAATGCGAATCAACTCATGGTCAGGGATATGAGGTGAAATAGTGGATGGATGGACTCTTGGTTTGGCCGAGGAAACTCCTTCGAGTGCCATGAAAATCCTTGTGTCGGAAAAGTGTTAAGGAACGCTGAAGATTTGTGACATCAGCGAGCCGAAGACACAAGTGCAAGTTTGGAGAAAATTGCCTTGAGGCCGTGCACTCGGATCACGGCCCGCGCGGACCCGGATGTTGAAGCGACGCAATCCGGAATCTGAGGCTTACGATGGCTCCCGATCCTGAAGTTTCTTCATTTCCCGCCTGAGCTGCAGCCCAAGCCTGTGCTTGACCAGATAAACCTGGGCGGCGCTCACTCTTAGCGCCTTGGCCACCTCAGACGCGGGCTTCTCCTTAATTACGGCCAGATAATAAATCTTGAAGTGGACGGGATTGACCTGGGTTTTGAGACTTTCGATCGATTTGTCGAGCAGTGCTTGCCTCCACTCCGTCTCCCAAACCGCCGATAGATCGGCCTCCCGCTCTGGAATTCGCGAAACGGGCGGCGTCCCAGTCCCGGGGCCACCCATATCCACAAATCGCCCCTGCGGGGGACGCTTACGCATCTGGTCGACTGCCCTGCGCCGAGCAATGGTAAGAAGCCACACTCCGAAGGATCCCTGATCGGGATCGGTGTCGAAGCGTGAAATATCTTTGGACACTGAAATCAGTGTCTCTTGCACCACTTCCTGGGCTTCATCATGGGTACAACCTAGTTTCATTGCGAATCCATGGACAATTCCGCCGTAAAGCGAGCTGAACTCCTTCCATGAAGCCGGGTCTTTCCGCTTGAGGCTCTCAATTAAAGACAACCTCGTCTGAAGTCGGTCGCCAAGCTTACGATCTTCACGCTTACTAGACATAGAGATAATCCATTCCAGAATAAACTCGGGGCAAAAACGCAAATCTTTCAAAATTTCTGCCTCTCTCTTCACTCGGTGGTGATGGCATTGTTGCCTGGAGCTTTACCCCAGCTTCCACTGTGGAACCTCAAATCCCCCCATTCAGACCTCAAGCTCAAAAGAGCATCCGTAGGGGGTCTGTCGCTTCAAGACTGAACTAGGATTCGTTGATGTCGGCCGACCTCATTCCAAAATCTAACTCCGAGCCACTTAGAATCCCTTTAACATTTCTTGGCCGGATGATTACATCGGTGTCCGTGTTTCGTCGTATGACTAAGCCCCTACGCCTTAGTTCTGGCATCGCGTGTCTGACCATGCTAAGTCTAAGCCTCAGACTCCTACACCCAACGTTACCTACCAACCCTATGAAACCTCAGAAGAGCTACGCGATGGGCATTGCCGTCCTTTTGCTGCTTGCGTTCCTTGCGCTACGTACAGTGGCTGATCCAACTAGCATCCCAGGTTTAGTCTCATGGTGGCCAGCGAACGGAGATGCGAACGATCACGCAGGCTCGAACAACGGAACCCTTAGCGGAGGAGCTTACTACTCTACGGTTTCAGGATCAGCTTTCAATTTTGATGGCCAGCAGGATTATATGGAAGCGCCAACCGACAGCCTGCCGGTAGACGATCAAGATCGAACCATGTCTTGCTGGTTCCGGATTGAGGAATTCCAACCCGAAGTTGAATCGATGCTCGTTGGCTACGGAAGATTCGGCAAAGAGCAGCAAGCGTTCGTCATCGGTATGGTAGCCGATGGCCGGGTCTACGTATCGCAATGGGGAGACGCCGTCTTTGGTCGAGCCGTCGAACCAGGGCTTTGGTATCATTTAGCAGGGACTGTTGAGAACTCCAACGTGCACCTCTTCTTGAACGGTGTTGAAGTTGCGAGCAAACGCATGCAACTGAAGACCACTCAGGGGCAATCGCTAGTTGCGGGGAGAGTACCAGGCCCCCTTGGCAACATCAGGCGGACACACGGACAGGTGGACGATATCGCCATTTTCGATCGCGCACTCTCACCAGAAGAACTAGGAGCGCTTTTTGCGGACGGATCGAAAGAGCATTGCGACTCACCACGGGTTTTGGACCCAGTCCAATCGATCCTGGTGGCAGTCGGTGAACCGTTCAACCTATCCCCGCGGGTGTCCCGTTGTCCTGGGATGGTGTTCCAATGGATGAAGGACGGAAAGAAACTTGATCTCGAGTCCAACGCTACGCTCTCACGGGATAGCGCCACTACCGAAGACGCGGGATCTTATGCACTGATGCTCACCGACGATTTAGGAACCATCACATCCCCAGTAGCGTCAGTTGAAGTGATCCCCATTCGGATCACGAGGCAGCCAATAAACCTTTCACTCCTGGTCGCCGATCAAGCCACGCTCGAGGTAGATGGCTGCTGCTCGGCAAGCACCCTACAATTTCAATGGTTCAGGAATGATCTCCCAATGGCCGGGGCAACGAACCGACTGCTGATTCTTCCAGCCGTGACCTTTTCAGACTCCGGCGACTACTCAGTTGTCGTCGCGAACAGCCTCGGTTCAACCACCAGTAAAGTCGTCCAACTTGTCGTAGGCTTAGAGGAGAGTCTGGGGCTGGCCCTTGGAGTGCCTGAGCTTGAGTGGACAACCTCGGGAAACGCCCTTTGGTTTCCAACTACCTCCGTTGGGGGACATGCGTCAAATAGAACCGCACAAAGCGGCGACATCTCCGACGAAGAAACGTCGGAGATGTCGGGCTCGTTTACCGGACCAGGCATAGTCACTTATTGGTGGAAAGTGTCGTCCGAGCAAGACTACGATTTTTTATCGATCGCCTTGGATGACGCACCTCCTATTCACAGCATCTCTGGGGAAGTCGAATGGAGCCAGGTCACCATCCCGATCTCGGACGGAGTCCATAAGCTGTCCTGGTGGTTTGCGAAGGATGAGGCGGTGAGCACGGGAAGCGATGCAGGCTGGGTGAGCGAGGTTCGATTCGTCGGCAGCCCAGTATTGAGTGGAACCGCGCTGCGTCCGAATCGTATTCAGCTCAGCTTTCAACCCACGAGCGGAATTCCCTACCACCTCGAATCTTCGCCTGAAATCTCGGGGCCATGGTCGCAGGTAAATGCCCCATTCATCGGAAGCCACGAGCGTTGGTCAACAGTGATCGAGGGGGAAGGAGTATCCAAAGTCTTTTATAGGATTGTTCTGGATCTTTGAACCCGTTGCGCCGCGCCAACTGGTGAGGGGTAGGCGTTGATGTAACCCCGAAACAGCGGTTCATCGTAGTCCACCGGCTCCAACCCTGGCTTTGTCGCTCTGACGGACTTTCGGCCACCGGGGGTGTCGGAGGAACACCTTGCTGGAAACGGAGAGGCTCAGTCAGTGAGCTTGGAGTCAAGAAACAGATGTACCTCAAACTGCTTCGATCCATGAATACGGGAGCTCCCATGCATGCACGAATCAGCTTACGAGACTGAACTCACCCAGTGGAGTGGCCATCGCCTCGGACGGAAGTCTGGTCCTATCGGATTAGGGGAACCATTCCGCGCGTCGGGTGACATTCAGCGCGCCAGTCATTAAACCACTCAACTTTGGACAGATCTCGATTGAAATGATCCCAACGCGTGGAGGCGGTTTTACCGTGCTTCGCGCGTTTCACAGTGACCTACCCTTTCTTGGGAGCTGTTTCGAGCATCCATTCGTAGACGGGTTGAACCTCGAGTTGCGGGGAGTTCAGCCCCGCCACGGCATCACGGTCTAAAACGAGTAAACGTTGTACGGCATTTCGATGATGGCCGCCCGCTTCGGTGAGTGCGCGCAACTCCCGTTCCTGCGTGTCCTGATTACTCAGGTCCGCGCACACCTGAATCAATTCCTCTCCAGAGGCCGGATGACGTGCCAGGAAATCCACTTCCAGTCCGCTCCCGGTCTTCACGTAGCCAACTTCCGCGCCACGCCGCTCCAGTTCGAGCAGCACGGCCGTTTCCAGCGCATGCCCCACATTCGAGCGTCCACTGGCATCGAAGGCCCGGATCAAGCCAGTGAGTTAGATGTGTCCTTCTGTAAAGGACAGGTATTGGATAATCCAACCTTTCAGGAAGGCCACCCTGTTCTGTGCGCAACACCGGGTTCGAAAAGGACCTGAAGTCAGTGCAAAGGTATAAACATGACCTCAGCAATCCAGCCGGATCACTGAAGTCGGACGTGCCACCGGTCAGGGTGCTGGTGCTGATCGGAGCCCAACTGGTCCACGGTCACCCACACTCGCTGGGGTTGTGTTGGCAGCTTGTAAACCGCTCTGGGGCCCATCATCTGACCAGGATTCGGGGAGCATCGGGGGAGAATCCCGCATGCACACCACCTTTTAAAAACGGGAAAAACAATTCCAGTGGAAAACGTCGCGAAGAGACAGCGGCTTTTGCTGGAGTTTTTGAAGTTTGAATGGTGCGCGATACAGGGCTTGAACCTGTGACCCCCACCGTGTCAAGGTGATGCTCTACCACTGAGCTAACCGCGCATCCAAAGAGGTTGGTCACCGCTTTTGAATCGCAGTGACTCGATGAAAATAATGGCCGACGGCGGGAGTGGCAAGGCTTTTATATCAAGGTTTTAGGTTTTGTAGGGTCTAGCTCCACCCGACCCATACCCACCCAAGCCCACGCACGGAAATAGCCCCGCTGTGTCCATTTTCCCGGTCCGGCAGGATTCCGTCGTTCGGCGGCCGCGAAATCCGTAACAAACAGGTTGGTGCTTCCTATCCAAGGTGTTAGTGTTCGCTACCCCCCCGCTGGAGGCCTTGCCCCCATCTGGGGTGAAGTCGGCTGACATCCCGGATGGGCGCCGTCATCTTTTATCGCCGTCCACTGGAGACGGTCGTGGTCACGTGGTAAAACTATAAACAGGTCTCGTCGGACCTGCCGCTGGCGCTCGCTGCCAGGGCGCGTCTGCCGGTTAAGCCTCACCGCCGAAGTCTTATGTTCATTCTGTTCAGCCGCGCCTGCGCCTCGGGTAGTTCTCACCGACAACGCCTGCTGCTTTGGGTGTTGGTGTGCGGGTTAGGATTCCTCTCCGCAAGCCGATCTACCGCAGCAGAAGGCTCCACGGTCAATGTCGCGTCGGGCCGACCGGTCGCCACTTCCGGCCCTACCTGGAACGGCCTGGTCGCCAGCTCCTTGACCGACGGAAATCCCGCCACCTTCTCCCATCCGCTGGCCAGCTCCGGCACCCTTAACTATTTCTTCGAGGTGGACCTCGGCCGATCCTACAACCTGGAGCGCATCCTGATCCGCAACCGTAACGATGGCTGCTGTCCGGAGCGACTTTCCCGTTACGGCGTGGAAATCTACTCGGGCGCGGGCGACGTCGTCGGCACGCTCAACTGGAGCGCCACGATCCGAGCCAACAATTCGAACTCAGGGGTCGGCGGCGTGGATACGATCGTCGCCACCAACAGCCCCAACGGAAATTTTCAGGGCCGATTCATCCGTATCGTCAACCGAAACAGCGCCGCCTACAGCCCCCAACTAGCCGAGGTTGAGGTCTATGGCACCCAGCCTCCCCTCGTCAAGCTGCTGGAATCCGACGACGACACACTCATCACAGGACAAAGCACAACCCTCCGCTGGGAGCTAATCAATGCGACAACCGCCACTCTCTCTCCCGGCATCGGACCGATCGCTCCCACCAACGGTTCCGTCACCATCCAGCCCAGCACCACCACGGTCTACACCCTGACGGCCAGCAACGAGGCCGGAATCGTGACGGCCTCCCTTCCGATCGGAGTGAATGTGAACTTGGCCCCCCCGAAAATCACTGAATTCATGGCCAGCAATGGAGGACAACTATCGGATGAGGATGGTGACAAATCGGATTGGATCGAGCTGCACAATCCCAATCCTTATAGTTTGAAGCTGGGCGGCTACTCCCTGACCGACAATCCCACCAACCTGACGCAATGGACCCTGCCCAACGCCCGGATCAAGCCCTACGGATTCCTGATCGTCTACGCCTCGGATAAGAATCGCATGGATCCGGCGGGGGAACTCCACACGAACTTCAAGCTAGACGCGGGTGGTGATTATCTGGCCTTGGTCGCTCCCGACGGAGCCCAAATTCTGCAGCAGTTTCCCACTAACTTCCCCGCGACCAAACAGTATCCGCGACAACGGGAGAATGTGAGCTACGGCATCGAGACCAGTGGAAAGCTCGGTTACTTTCGGCCCGCCAGCCCGGGAGCCACCAACGGCGTGGCTTACGATGGAGTCGTCGGCGATACCTCCTTCAGCCTGGACCGGGGGTTTTACGAGACGAATATTGTGGTGGCCATCACCAGCTCCACCGACGGTGCTCAGATCCGATACACCGTCAATGGCAAGGACCCGAGCCCAACCAACGGCACCCTGTACACCCAACCTATTCTGATCACCAACACGACGCTGCTTCGGGCGATGGCCTACAAACCAGGCTGGGCTCCCACCGATATCGATACCCAGACCTACCTCTACCTCAGCAACGTGGTCAAAGCCTCGGTGATGAAGACTTCGATCACGCGACACGCGACCTACGGACCGCAAATGATCCAAGCGCTGCGGGATGTGCCTTCGATCTCCTTGGTGACGTCCTCCCCCGCCAACGACACCACCGAGGTGGCCAGTTCCTTCGAGTGGCTCAACCCGGATGGGTCCCCCGGGGTGCATGCCCGGTGCGGTACTCGCTGGTTCGGCGGCGCCTTCACCTTCTTCGAAAAGAAGAGCTTCCGGCTCTACTTCCGATCGGAGTATGGCACCAGCAAACTGCGCTATCCTGTTTTCAAAGGCTTCGAACAAGGAACCACGCCGGTGGAAGAATTTGATGAGCTCGAGCTGCGAAACGGTTCGCACGACATGGTGGATCGGGGATTCTATATGTCCAACGTGTTCACCGACGACACCCTGCTGAACATGGGCCGACTCAATCCACATGGACGCTTCGTGCACCTGTATCTCAACGGCACCTATTGGGGGCTGTATCACCTGCGCGAACGTTGGGGCGCTGCGATGCATTCGAGCTACCTGGGCGGAACCAAGGAAGACTATGAATCCATCAACGGAAACTGGAATGTCGGAGGCTGGGCGGACCCCGGCACGCCTTATGATGGAGACGGCACGACCTGGGAGAAAATCAAAGGCCTCCGCCGCAACTATGACGGAGTGAAACCCTATCTGGATGTGCCTGAATACATCGATTACATGCTGATGTGGATGTTTGGAGGGAGTGAGGATGAATACCGATGCGTCGGTCCCAAGGGTCCAGGCAGCGGGTTTAAGTTTTATCTGAACGACGCGGACGGTTGGTTCTGCGGCTCTTTCTATTGCGCGGCCGGCGATCGCACCAGCCGCGGTGCTCCAGGAAGATCCGCCGGCGACGGACCGGGGAGCCTGTTTTCAATGCTGTACGCCGAAAACAATCCCGAGTACCGCATTCTCCTGGCGGATCGCATTCACGCTGCTCTTTTCAACGGCGGACCGCTCACACCGGAAAGCAACCTGGCGCGACTCAACCATCGCTGCGACCAGATCCAACGAGCGTTCTACGCCGAGGCCGCCCGCTGGCTCTATCTCAATCCAGCCGACTGGGCTTCACGACGCGACGAGATGCGCCGAACCTGGTTACCGGCTCGAACCGCCCAGGCGCTGACCGAATGGCGCAACGCGGGATTCTATCCCAAACTCGAGGCTCCTTCCCTGTCTCAGCCGGGCGGAACGGTCCCAGCGAATTACGTCCCGGAGTTCAAAGGTCCCACCAACAAGACGATTTACTACACGCTGAATGGGGAAGATCCACGGCTACCCGGAGGGGCTCTCTCGGGCCAGGCCCTGCCCTACCTACTCACGTCGACGAACCAATTCTTGGTTCGCGCAGGTTCCACCTGGCGATGGTTCACCGACAAGGCCGGCCTGGGCCGCAGCGACGTCATTCCGGGCAACACCAATTGGTCCGCCGCCAACTGGAAGCATCCAGAGTTCAACGATGTCAGTTGGGGCGCAGGACCGGCCGAGCTGGGTTACGGCGAAGGAGACGAAGCCACCGTCATTCCTTCCGCAGAAGGAACCAACCGGTTTTTCACCGCCTACTTCCGTCACGCCTTCGACGTGCAGCAGCCTAGCAGCATCACCACCCTCAGCCTGCGTCTGAAACGCGACGACGGGGCGATAGTCTATCTCAACGGCAACGTGGTCACCCGCAGTTCCATTGCCGGAGGAGTGGTCACCGGCGCCACCCAAGGCACCACGGCGGCCGATGATGGGAAGACTTTTGTGATCGTCACGGTCTCCCCCGCCCTGCTCGTGTCCGGACGCAACGTTCTCGCGGTGGAGCTGCACCAAAACATCCAGGGAGATGACGCCAGCTTTGATCTCGAGCTGATCGCAGCCCGTCCCCGCGCCCTTTCCGAGATGCTTCCGCCCCTCGCTCACAGCACTCTCATCCGAGCTCGGACGAAGGATGGCAACACCTGGTCCGCTCTGAACGAGGTTTTCTACCAGGTCGGATCCTCCGCCGTCGCTCCGGGCGAAGTGGTGGTCAGCGAATTGAACTTCAATCCGCCGGGCGCGGATCAGAGCGAGTTCATCGAACTGGCCAACCTTTCGGATCGGGCGGTCAACCTTCGCGGCGCTCGCTTTACCAATGGGGTGGATTATGCGTTCGCCGACAACCGCAACACCGTCCTGATTCCTGGTCAGCGATTGATCCTGGTGAACGACCTCTTTAATTTTCAGCAACGCTACGGCATCGGAGTGCCGGTGGGAGGCTCCTACTTCGGAAGCTTGAACAACGGCGGCGAGGAACTGACGTTGGTAGGCCCCTCCGCCGAGGTGATTGCCTCCCTGCGCTACGACGGGGCTCGGCCTTGGCCCGTGGAGGCGGATGGCGGTGGATATACCCTGGTCCTGGCTCACCCGGATCTTGGCCTGGATAATCCCATCGCCTGGCGGACCAGCACGAGCACGAATGGGAGTCCGGCGGACACCGATGCAACCTTGTTCAGCGGTTCGCCAACCGAGGACCGGGACCTGGACGGTCTGCCGGCGATCGTGGAATACGCCTTGGGAACGAGCGATGAGGATGCCAACTCCGGCCCGGGGTCCATTGTGCCCCACCTGGATGAACAAGGCCGGTTCACCGTCACTCTACCTCGTCGCCTAAGCGCCGACGACGCCCGCCTCGTCGTAGAAACCTCGGCCGACCTGGCGCAATGGACACCGGCCTTATTGCTGTCCACCCGAACCCTGTCGGGTGGGGTGGCCGAAGAGACGTGGGGAATGCCCAACGTCCTGCCGCAAGCGTTTATCCGCGTGGTGGTGAAAGCTCGGTTTTGAGATCGGGACCAGGTTCAGAGATACCACATTCACCTGGCGGCGAAAGGTCGCCGTCACTTCTTCACCGGAAGCGGACGGATCTTGATATTGCGGAAGGAAACCTCGCCATGGTCACCCTGAAGCGCTAACCAGCCGCTCGACGCCTTGGCGAACTTCGGCATCGTGCCAAACTTGCTCTTGGCAACCCGCGCTTTGAAGTCGTCGCTTCCCACGACGTAGTTCACATAGCGCACGCCGTTCATCTCGTGAAAGCTGCCATCCGGGCTGATCACGATGCGCAAACGGTTCCACTTGCCCGGAGGCTTAGTTGCGTCGATGGGCTTGCCGGTCTTGGGATCATTGGCTGGCTGATAGAGCGCATAGAGCCATCCCGCTTTCTGACCATCCTTGCCGCCAATATTGTCCTGCAGCTGAATCTCGGGTCCGGTCTGCCAGGCGGTGTCACCCTCCTCCGTTACGTGGAACATGATACCGCTGTTACCGCCCACCGAAATGTTGTAGTCCAGCTTAAGCTCGAAGGCGTCAAACTTGTCCGCAGTGACGATGTCGCCAGCGTTGTGCGGATCGACACAGGCCAGTGTTCCGTTCTTAACCTGCCAGCCAGGTTTCACTCCCTGAGCCTTGAAATTGTGCCAGCCCTCCAGCGTCTTCCCGTCGAACAACAGCCGCCATCCCGCCTTCTTCTCGGAAGAAGACAGACGGTTGTGCGCGGCGGAGCCGGAGGTAGCAATCCCTACCACCAGGGAGCAAAGGGCGACTGAGAGTGTAAGAGAACGGTGTTTCATGCGGCGAACGATACAGAAACCCGGAAGCCTGACAACCGTTTTGGCTCATCTGTGAGTCTACGCACGCCCGATGGGCCGAGACGGCCCACACTACAGCCGAGGATCCGGATCGTATCCGCTCACCGGGTCACCAACCGGAAATACCTCGCGCCCAGGCTGACCGATGGCAGATCGACGGGGCTGGTGGCAGGATCGGCCAGAACCGTCCAGCGCACCATGTCCGCAGATTCCTCGAGCCGCAGCGGTCCCGCGGAAGGAGCAGACTCAAACACGAGCCGAACGCCTTGAGGAGTCGTAAGGATACTAGTGAAGTACGGCTCCGGCACACCCGATCTCAAGATCATGCCATTGTTCCCGACCGTGTAGAATGAACCATCCGCCGCAGCGAGCACATCATGCAGATTCTGAGAGGTGCGGGAGCGATGGTGCATCCAATCCTCCGTGACCCCGGTAAAACTCACCATGACGCCATCGTTGCCGACCACAAGAAACCCGCTCTCAGAAAACCGAACTCGGCGCAGGTTGACGGACTGGGACCCGAGCGGCACCAAGTGAGGCGCCGTAAAGGCTCCGGTGTGACTGAAGGGACGGGACGGATCCCCGGTGGGAACCAGGACGACCACCTGACCGTCGTTGCCCACCGCGACAAATCGTCCATCTCCAAACGCGACATCCCGCATGCGAACCCCGACATCGAGCGAAAGGTACTCCCAATGGATCGCATCCGTAGAGTAAAAGAAAGTGCTCACAGCGGGACCCGTGCCACCATTTCGGAAATAACCCCCTGCGACGAGCCAATAGCCAGCGCCGTAAGCCACCCCTTCATGGTCGCTCGGGGGATCGGTCCTCACCGCGGACCACGCGATGCCATTTAGCGACGTAAGGATGTCCCCTCCTTCACAAACCGCCACCCATCGGTCGGCCCAACTCAGGCGCTGCACATAGTTGGTCGTCTCGGAATTCCGGTTGGACCAGCGAACGGCATCTGGTGAGGTCATGATCCTTCCGCCCCGCCCCCCCGCGACCACCAAACCAGCGGCAGAATGCACCGTGTGCAGGTTGCGTCCGCTTGACGTCACTTGGCGCGTCCAGGTTTGACCATCCAGCGAGGTAAGGATAGCGCCGTCGTCGCCAGCCACCACCACCGTATCTCCATGCTGAGTCAATCCGTAGTAATCCACCGTGTTGGCAGTGAGGCTGGGGGACCAGTCGATGCCATTGCTGGAACTCGAGATCGTTCCCGCCTCTCCAACCGCCCAGAACCGGCCTTCCGCAAAGATCACCGATTCCAACTCCTGGCGTGTTCCAGTGTCGCGTGCCGTCCACTGCCGTCCGTCCTCTGCGGTAATGACGGTGCCTGCTGGAGGATAAAAGTTCGAAGGGTTCTCGTCATCGTGATAGACCGCAGCAACAAACCGTCCATTTCCAAACACCAAGGATTGAATCCCCTGGTAAGTGCTCATGAACGGGAGCCACTGATCTCCGTCCGCCGAGATTTGACCGAACTGCCCATACCCTCCCAACGCAACATACTGGCTGTTCCCAAAGGCTACAAAGCCAGTCGGCTCCCCCAAGAGGCTGCGCATCGCAGGTCGCCATTGAGCTCCGTTGGCGGAGCGATAGAGATACCCTTGATCACTGGCCCAGAACTCTCCGTTCACAAAGTTTACCCGATCGGACCGCGTCCATCCATTGTATTGGGGCGTCCAATGGATACCGTCAATGGAAGTATAGTTAAACGCCGGAGTGACGCCCTCTGGACTCCCAGTGAGGACAAAAACCCCATTCCCAAAAGCGATGTCCACTGGAAAAGAAGAGGGGCACGGAACTGACGTCCAGCTCTCTCCATCTGTGGACGTCAGGATGATTCCACTGAAGAACGAACTAACGGACGTGCCGCCGCCTGGGAAGGGATAACCCGTAACAGCTCGCGTCGTTCCTACAGTCACGAAACGTCCCTGCCCGTAAGCAACCGCACCCAAATCGCAGTCCGCCTCGATGATCGATCGATCCCATCGCACGCCATCCACGGAAGTCACCACGTTGCCTGACCTCCCCACGGCGACGAATCGGCCGTCGCCCCACGCAATATCCAGCAACCGGCTTCCTTGAGGACGCGGCAAGTTCCAATCCCATCGATCAAGCCGCGTGGCATCACGCAAGCTCAGTGAAAAGGAATAGCGGGCCTCGCCGGCGGTATTGCGGGCCACGATCTCGTAGTTTCCAGCATCCTCCGCCTGAGCACGCTGCAAAACCAAGGTCGAATTGGTCTCGCCAGGGAGGTCGACTCCACTTCTCCGCCATTGATAAGTAGGCAGCGGCCCTCCCACGGCCCGTGAGTGAAGGGTGACCACGCTCCCAGCGACTTCGGTAGTGTCCACCGGAACCACGACGAACTGGGGTGCTTGAGCCACGACATCCAATTGAAGCCCGGCGCTCAGCGCTGAGTGCAGAGAGTTGGCCGCCTCCACCGTGTAGAGGGCGGAGTCGTCAGGGCTCACATTGGGAAAAACGAGCGTCGCGTTGGTAGCCCCAGTGATGGGGGAACCATTTCGATACCACTGGAACCGGGGCTGAGGCGCCCCTGAAATGAGAGCTCCGAGAACCAAATCGTCGCCCAGCACAGCGGGGAGCGGATCGCTCGCGCTGATGCTCACATTCAGTGGATATGTTTCGAGCAACACGCGCGCCACGACACTGGTCGCGCTGCCGTAGGTGTTGCTCGCGACGAGGAAGTAGGCACCGGTGTCCCCCGAGGTTAAGGACGGAAACAGCAAGAACGCATCTTCGCCGCCTACGACCTTCACACCTTCCCGATACCATTGAAAAGCCGTCTCTGGAATGGCTGTCGGTTGCGCCCAAAGGAGCGCCCGGCCTCCCTCCGAACCTGACACATGGACTGGGCCATTGAACAGCGCGGGGACCACCTCCACCTGAGCCAACTGGCTGGTGACGGCCCCAAACGAGTTGGCCGCGACGACTTGATAAGTCCCCGAGTCTAAAGACGTCGCCGCGGGGAACCGGAGCCGATTGCTGGTCGCGCCGGCGATGGGCGCCGAATCCTTCAGCCACTGGTAGCGGATCGGTTCGCTTCCCTTGGCCAGACTATAGAGTTCCCCGGAAAACCCCGCCGCGAATCGCGTGGTCCCTATGGGATAGCCCTCCAACACCGGCGGAACAGGATTCACCGTAACCTGCGCGACCCTGCTGGTGACGCTACCGTACTTATTGCTCGCGACGATTTGGTAGCTGCCCGAGTCCTTGAGTGAAATGGGTTCAAAACAGAGGAAAGGAACAGACCCAATCTTATAGACTTCTCCATCGCGGAGCCAGGTATAGCTGGCCAGCGACGAAGAGCTCGCGACCACGGACAGGCAGTATCCGAACATCCCGTCCGGCGCAGTAAACCCGGCCAACTCAGACAGCAACGTGAGCGGCACAACCTCCAAGTCGATCGTTGAAGTGCTCGCCATGCCGAGGTCGTTGCTCGCGCGAAACTCGTACTTTCCCGCCTGAGCGGGCAACGCCGGATTGAAGGAAAGGATGCCCTGGGTCTCTCCCGGAAGGGCAACTCCATCCTTATACCACTGGGTGGTCAAGGGTGCTCGACCGCAGGCCACCACCGACAGCGACTTGGTGCCACCCGCATGGACGCGCGTGCCGGTCTCCAATGAGAACACTTGGGGAGCCTGCGCGTCGCTTCGGTTCAAAACCAGCCCATGGCGGTTGAGCGAATCCATGAACCGAACGCCCCCCAGGACGTCGGTCGCGCCCACCTTCACGGGAACCGAAACCCCGACGGCAACACTCCGGCCGCGAGCCGCGTTGATCCAGGCCAGGCCGGCCTCCGTCAGTGGGATTGCCACTTGCAGATCAGCGCCGAGTCCGTCGAAGGAGGGAGGCTGCGCCACGAAATCGCGACTCCCCAGAAGTTCTCCGTCCGCCAGATCGGAAAAGGTCTGGGCACGGTCGCCCGAGAGGTTGATCAGAAGGTCCAGCGGCGTGACCACGGGACGCAGCTCGATGCTCTCGCCCCCTGAAGGTGCCGTCGCGGAATGGATGGACACCCGCAACTCAGCGGAAACATAGGGAAGCTCGGAGGGAGGGACATTGAACACGAGAAACCCACGGTACTCACACGGATTCCCCCCCGGCAACTGGCCAGCAACCAGGAAACCCGAGGCATCGAAGCACGCGGATCCGTAGCTTCCGATCCGAATGGGCGGGGTCACGCTGACACAATCCGCCGCGCCCACTTTCGTGGAAGCGGCCAGCCAAGCGATCACCGCAACGAGGAGGAAACACGCACAGGGTAAGGGACGTTTCATAAAATGATTTCGAAATGGTTCTCACTCTTCCATACGACATCACGGACCAAAACCCGACACACTCGCTGGAAAAAGACTGGTTGCATCAATAGTTCAAGTTGGGATCCGACTTCGGATCGGTAGTCCAGACCAGGCTCGTTTGAGGCAGAATCGCGTAACCACCCTCTACCACCTCCGAGCCTCGCTTCGTTTCCACGTGGCCGTCCAGGAAACTAAGGGTTCCCCGCTGCTGATGCCGGGTGACAAATCTTGAAGCGTAGGCACTCGGCTGCCCCAGGTCCTGATCAATTTGTCCGGGATGAACCTTCGGTTCGTCGGGCAGGCGGTTGTCCAGAAAGGCCACCGTCGACGAAGGCCGCACCACCGAGCCCAACATGACCAGCCCGGGCGAACTGGGTCGAACCAGCTTGGAGTTCATGGCGACTGAGAAAAAAGTCACCTGATCCTTCGCCGCACCGGAGGGGAAGGTGGCCGAGGGACAATGCATCAAACGCTCGCGCCGGTAAAAGTCGCCGCGGACCGCCGAAGGGGCAAAGTCGGCCGCCTCAGGCTGGTCAATAAGCCGCGGCAACGCATTGTACCAGACATCGGCCGCCAGAGGATGCCTCACCTGAGCCCACAGATTCAGAACCGTGCCACCCGGAATGAAACTCTCCCGCGGCAGCCGATCCTCGCTCTCCGCGGCGTACATCGTCAGAGCGACGGTCCATTGCCGCATTCGGTTGACACAGGAGATCTCATGAGCGCGCGCTTTTGCACGAGTCAGCGCCGGCAGCAACAGCGAAGCCAGCACGCCTATGATAACTACAACCACCAATAACTCGATCAAGGTGAAGCCCCTGTTCGGCACTGTGCACTGGGAACGAACTGGGTTCATGGCGATGGCAAGTTGGCGATGACTCGATAAAAGCGCAGCCCTCCCCGCGCATCCCCATCCGTGGCTTTAAGCGAGACTCCTTCAGCGAGCAACGACAGCAGAGGAATCCAGTCCGCCTGGCTCAAGTCGTCACAGTATTCGAGGGAATAAAGGTATCCCGCTTGGGACGTCCACGTGACGGTCACACTTTCTCCTTCCGGAACGATGGAGATCAGGCGGGGTTGAAGCACTCGCGGGGGCGGCGCGGTGATCCAACCTGGCGATCCGATATCGTCGCCCGCGACGGCTCGAA
Source organism: Verrucomicrobiales bacterium (assembly GCA_016793885.1). Lineage (NCBI taxonomy): Bacteria > Pseudomonadati > Verrucomicrobiota > Verrucomicrobiia > Verrucomicrobiales > Verrucomicrobiales bacterium. The sequence continues at coordinate 46,573 of JAEUHE010000060.1, read as the reverse complement.
AGGCGCCACGCTGACCTTCAATGCTTAGCTCACCAAACTCAGCCAACACCGGATCAAACCATAAGCTGACGCCGCGCGTATCGTTCACGAAGGACAGGCTGACGATCACGTCATCCCGCGAAGTCGCCGTCGCATTCCACAGATACAAGGAATCCCCCAAGGCATCGAAAGAGTTGCCTGCAAAGGAAACGATTTGCACCCCGGGAGGAAGGTTCTCGGCTCCCCACCAGTTGAGAAAGTCCTGCCGGGAAAGGTCAGAAACAAACAGTATTGATTCGCCAGGTTCCACCCAGATGGCGTTGGTGATCACGACCGCTCCGGCAATCACCCCGGGTGTATCGTCGAAACGGTAGCCTTGAAGGGACACGCGATTAGACTCGAAATTCGTCAACTCCCACCAATCCCCATGTCGGTGCAGCGCGTTGTTGGTGGAAGCGGCCGCCATCACTTCCGTCACCCGCAGGTCGGGAGGGTCCACCACCCGAAGACGGGCGACGGCGCTGGTCGAACAAAGAAAGTTGGCTACTTCCACCGAGACCACCCCGCTCATCCCTGGACTCACGAAGGGCAAGGCAAAGACGGCATTGGTGGCGCCTGGAATAGCAGCCCCATTGAACCTCCATTGATAGGTCGGCAGGGGAAACCCTCGCGCCAGCACTGAAAACACTGCGTCCTGCCGGGGAGTGAGTTCCAGGTCCTCCGGTCCACGGATCACTCGAGCACAGGAAAGCGCGGTGCTCACTCGAAGCTCGGCTGGAGCGCTCAGCAATGTTTCCACATCATTGTTCATTTCCACGGTGTACAGCCCAGCCGAGGCGGCGACAGCGTGGGGGATGGTCAGTTGGCTCTCGTTCGCCCCCGCAATGGGCACGTTGTTCCGACGCCACTGATACCGCGGTTTCGGCATGCCCAATGCGCTGACAGAAAATGCCACGGGGGCTCCGGCATCCACTTCGACCGAGGCTGGGGCTTGCAGAATTCTCAGCGGCACCGGGCCCATGGTGCGGCCCGGAGACCCGACGTCGAGTCCCCCCGCAGCGCGAAACGCACCCCGTTGCCCCACTCGGCTTAAAGAATCAAGCAGGCCCGTCTCTGGATCGTAGGTATGGGTGGCACCCGGTGCTGCGGAGTAGAACTCAACGCGATCCACCAAGCTGGTGGCCAAAGCGGTCACTTTCCACAACTGAACCGCATCATACTCCTGACTGAACCCGGGGCCGCGATAGAACAGCACTTGCAGCGGCTGTGGAAGGTTTCCCACTCCCCACCAGTCGTAAAACTGTTGAGGAAACAACGTTGTCACCACGTTGCTGCGCACCAGGATGATCGACTCACCGGGGCCGATGCTCTTTCCCTGAAAAAAGTGAGGCTCTGCCGCCTCAAACCCGGCGCTGTCGCTCCACCGGTACGCGCTCAAGTCGATTCGCGTGGATCCAAAGTTGGTCAATTCCCAAAAATCCGGCCGTTTCGGAAGGACCGCTTCGGAGGCGTCCGACATCACTTCCGTGATGGCCAGTTGCGCCGAAGCTTGCGGAAAAAGGGCAAGGCTGAACAGAACGGCGGCCACCACCCAAGGCTGCAGAGCGGTTCGATTTCGGAACCAGCATGCTCTGTCACTGACGATTCCAGGCCGCATCGTTAACGTCGCGCTGAGTCGGACAACACGCGAGCCGGGGGAGAAGGTTTGAAGGGAAAGGAATCACCGATTCGCGACAGCCAGCTTTCCTCCAATGAGAACGTGGCGGGCGTCATCAGCTCAAAGCCCACCGGATGATCGGGCAGCAGTGCCATCCAGGGCTCCCCGCGCAGCGAAGTCAGCGCCTCCCGTAGGCCATTCACCACCCGCTCCTCCAAGCCAGCCCGGGCGACCCACATGGATCGACTGCTCACAAACTCACTGTCAGAAATGGCGGCAAGGCCGCGACTGTGATTGATTTGGAAGGCTCGGAAGGCGGCAACCCCGGCATCGTAGCGTCCGCTCAGCACGCCCTCGATGACCTGAGCGTGGCTATGCAGGTATCCGATGCGGCGAATCGCCTCCTCAAACCCCAGTTCGCGAACCTCCTCGCCAAACTCCAGGCTGGAATCCAGAAAGTCGTAACCCCCGAGTTGCGCGGCATCGATTCCCCGGCGCGCCAATTCGATCTGAGCCCGGAAGCTGACGGTGGAGTTGGTCTCACCAAACGCCACCCGACGTCCTTTGAGGTCGGCAAGAGATCGGATCTCCGAGCCGGCGCGGGTGAAGAGCACCGCGAGCTTCGGATCGGTGACTGGCACCGCGATGGGCTGCAATCCGGGCACCTGTTGCCGGGAGCGAAGGAAGGGCAACGCACCGCACCGAACAAAATCGAGCTTTCCAGCGCACAAATCGGCACGACAGTCACCAAGGTATTTATAAAATCGGACGTCCACCCTCGCCGGACGCCCCACCCGCAACTCGAGTTGCTGCTCAAGATAGGCCAGCAGATCGGCGTAACGCTGAGCGCGGCCCGTCGGCGAGTCCTCGGCCATCAAACCCAGGACGTAGCGGGCTGGAGCCAGCTTGCTTGAAGTTACCGCGACCGGTCGATTGGCGATGGCTGCGATCTCATCGGATCCCACCAGCATGGAGTTGCGCTCACCATTCGACCACAAGGTCTCGAGATTCTCGCTGACCATCCCGACGGCACGAGCCAGCAAACGCGTGGACTCCCGGTTGGCGAACTTGAGCTCCGTGGCGAGCAACGCTTGCTTGTTTTTCTCCCGATTTACCTGGATCAACAAGACCGATGTAGCCGTGAATCCCAGGACCAACGTGAGCATGAACGAGGCTAGCAGTGGGTTCCGCCGAGCCCAGCGCGCCGATCGGACCAACAACGTCTGCGGCTTGGTCAGGATGGGCTCACCGCTTTCCCAGCGCTCGAGATCCTCGGCCAGCGCCAATGCCGAGGGATAGCGATGACGCGGATCCTTCTCCAGACATCGCAGGCAGATGAGCGCGAGAAACGTATTCACCTGGGGTCGGATGGCCGTTGGGTGCAACGGTGCCTGCTCGATGACCTCGCGCAGCGTCTGCACCGGTGACTCCGCTCGAAAAGGAGGTTGTCCAGTGAGCAGCTCATACAGAATCGCTCCCAAACCATAGACATCCGTGGCTATCGATGACCCCTTCCCGCATGCTTGCTCGGGTGCCATGTAGCTCGGAGAGCCCATAACATCGGCTGTGCGCGTGAGACTGCCATCCTGAATCAGCACCTTGGCCAACCCGAAGTCGATGAGATGCGGCTCGCCGTCAGAATCCACCAGAATGTTGGCCGGCTTCAAGTCCCGATGCAGCACCCCGTGCTCATGAGCATAGTGGACCGCGCGCACGATTTTGCAGAACTGCACGAGGGAGAAAGAATCTCCCAGAGACCCATTCACCCGAGTTCCTGCCTTCACCTCCACACCGGAGGGAAGGAACGCACCGGCCAAGCGGGTCGAGAGCGGTTGGCCGTCGATCAGGTCCATGCTGAAGAACCAGACCCCGTCACAAAAGCCAACCTCATGGATGGTCACGATGTTGGGGTGGTGGAGTTGGGCAGCCGCTTGAGCCTCGGTCTGAAATCGACGCACTTGAGTCGAATCGGCGGCCGATCCGGCTCCAATCACCTTCAGCGCCACGACACGGCGAGTGGAGACCTCCGCAGCTCGATAGACCCTCCCCATTCCGCCGCGCCCGATTTCACTGAGCACTTCATAGTTGCCCAATCGGGCCCCCACGACCAAATCCTTCGTCAGCACCGGTGAGCCAGGGTCAGCGCCGAAAAACGCAGTGGAATCCTCGCTCGCGGCCAGCAAACCTTCCACCCGCCCGCGCAACTCCGACCGGCCCTGGCAGGCAGCCGCTAGGAACGCCTCCCGAGCCGTCCGATCGGGTAGCAATCGGGCGGCATGAAAGAGGGCTTCCTCGACCGAAGCCGATTCTGAGGTATCGCGCGACATCATGCGTCCATCCTCCATACGTCGTTTTGAGGTCAAAGCCGACAGCTCAGCCCAGAAAAAGCGTCAGCTCGGTCGAATCCGGCCTGCCGCCCAACGGTGGAAAAGGATCAAGCCGTTCACGCCGACTCCCGAATCGCTTGAATCAGCCAGGCCTTGGCATAGGCCCAGTGACGTTCCACCGTGCGTTCAGAAAGCCCGAGCGCCTCGGCGACCTCCCGATCGGTGAAGCCCACGAAGAAGCGCAACTTGACGACTTCGGCCTTGATGGGATCCATGCCGGCCAACTGGTCCAACGCGTCGTGGACCTGCAGCATCCGTTCGTCGGCCTCGGGGGCAACGAGTTCCAGCTCGTCGAACTCCACCCGGTCTTGCTCGCCTCCATGACGAATCCGCCGACGGCGACGCGCCTTGTCGATCAGGATGTTGCGCATGGCCTCCGCCGCTGCCGCGAAAAAATGACCTCGATTGTCCCAGCGTCGTTCTCCGGGCGGTCCGAGTCGAAGCCAGGCTTCATGCACCAATGCCGTTGGCTGAAGCGTCTGGCCCGCAGGGCCCCCCGCCATCTTGTAAGCCGCCGTGCGACGGAGTTCCTGGTACACCTCCACCAGCAAAGCCTCGGCCGCATGGACGTCCCCCCGTTCCGTTGCCCGGAGTAGTTGAGTGATGTCCTGCATAACGAGTTTTGATACGGTCAAATAAAGTCGTGGCGACAGCTTGAACGCTAGCAGGCTCCGGTGATTTAGCCAGCCGAAAACCGTGCGTGGTCCCGACGGGTGGCACGGCTTTCAGGGTGCTGCTGAATAGGGGGCTGACAGACCGGGGGGGGCGCTGCGCTCCACACCCCAGCTTATCTCTTTGAACCCGGCGGGTTCTCGGCTTCGGCCTCCGGAACTCCGGCGAACGGGGGGTGTGGCGATGGGGCATCTGAGTGTGAGACCCCTCAATCGGGAGCCACCAACGGGACGGAAACATGCACGCGGGTAAAGCTTCCGGGCTCCGATTGGATGGTGGTGGTGCCGTGGAGTTCCTTGGCGCGACGAATGAGATTGGCGGTCCCGTTGCCGGAATGGCCAGGTGATGGCAACAGGGTCATTCCACAACCATTGTCCCGGATGGTCAGTTGCAGCATCCGGTTATCGATGACCGCCAGCGTCACGGCAATCTCACTCGCTCCGGAGTGTCGCAGCGCATTGTTGATCGCCTCCTTCGCCATGAGGATGATGTTGCGGCGGAAGGTCGAGGAGAGGCTCATCGCGGGTAAGGATTCCTGAAAATCGAGCTTCATGCGGACCCCGCTGTCCTCGAGCTGCCGAGCGACCTGCTCCCGGAGATAAGCCGCAAGATTCTCAAGACTATCGTAACTTGGATTCGTAGCCCAGTTGAGGTCGCTGATGCTGGCGGCCAGCTCGCGAGCGTTTCGGGCGATGCGGTCCAACGTCGGAACAGCCGGCGATCCCGAGGGGGATTGGAGCTTGGCGGATTCCCCTAAAATGGCGATCTTGGTCAGGGTGGGACCGAGGTCATCGTGAAGGTCGGATGCAATCCGGACGCGCTCCGCGGCCATGGCTTCTCTCCGCTGCAAGTCATGCTGCTGGCTGAGCGCGACCACCCGCCGCCAATGCAATCCCAGGACCGCCAAGATTATGCCGACGATGACCAAGCCTAGGAAGAGACGGGTTTCCCAGAAATAAGGTGCGATGGTAAAATCCAGAATAGATTCCCTCTCGCTCCATTGGCCGCGGTTTCGGGTTCCTTGGACTCGGAAGCGGTAGTTTCCCGGTTTCAGATTCATGTAAAACGCAGCCCGCAGATGCCCCGGCTCCGACCATTCGCTGTCGTAGCCGTCCAGGCGATAGCGAAAGGTAATGCCTTCCAACCGGGTGAGGCAGATGGCTGCAAAGTGGATTTCCAGCTGGCGCCCCGACCCTTCGGGCAACTCAAATTGAAGGTTTTCGCCATCGGATTGTGGCTCCGCGGACACGTCAGAACCAACGGCGTTGTGGGCCGTAAACGCGAACTCCCGCTTGTTGACGAGCAAGCGCTCGATGACGATCGGCAGGGGCTGCGTTTGCAGGTCGACCCGTCGCGGATCAAAAGTGGCCAGCCCGTTACGGGTCGCCACCCAGATGTGGTTATCAGGCGTCCTGGCCAAGGTGGGGTTTCGCGCCGTTGCACATTCAGGCGTCAAAAGGCCCTCAGGTACGCCCAGGGTCAGGGAGGAAATACGTGGTGTTTTCCCGTCGAAGAACGCCCTCAGTTCGGACGGAGAGACTCGGTGGATCCCCTTCCTTCCGGTGAGCCAAACATGTCCCAACCCATCCTCGATGGCTCCCGACACCGAATCATCGGGGAATCCCTGCTCGGAGCGCACGATTTGGAATCGTCCGTTTCGGTAGCAACTGAGGCTCGCCTGCCCCAGCACCCAGAGAGTGCCCTCGCGATCGAACAAAACGGGAGAACTGGAATCACTCGCCAGACCGTCCGCGGTTGTAAACGTCTCCTTCTTGAGGATGCCGGTCGGGTGATCGAGGGGAGGAATGCCTTTTTGGTTGTTATCCGGTTTGTCCACTGTCAGCCGGGTGACTCCACCACCTCGGGAGCCAATCCAGATGCAGCCCGACTTATCTTCCACGATTCCCACCACCTGCGCATCGGGAAGCTCTCGGCCTATGCTCCATTGTCCGGCAGCCCTCCCCTCGAACTCGGGTTTCGGCTGCCACTTTCCGCCTGGGGTTCGCACGTAGCATTCAGGCCAGACCCACGCCAGCCCGTTTTCGTGAGCGATCCAAAGCCGGCCATCTTGACCGGCCAGCAAGGTGTTGGCTGGGTGGAACCGCAGGCCGGTGATCAGCATTTCCACCTTATTGCTAGAAACCACCCGCCCCAAGGATTCGCCCGACGGCGAAAAGACGCACCAGATTGTGCCATCCCCCGTTCTCGTCTGACAAGCGACGTGGTGAGGAAGGATGGCTTGCGAGCTTCTTCCCGGCTGCCAGCTCTGCAAAGCGAGGGTGCTCCCGACCCATAGGTTCGTCCCTTCGGTCACGCTGATGGTGTGGATGTCGTTGGCGGCCAAACCGTCCTGAGTGGTGAACACGCGGATTAATCGTTCCTGAACCAAGTGGAGACCATCCTGCTCAGTTCCGAACCATAGACCGCCTTCCCGAGTTTGGCAGAGCGAAACGATATTGGGAGCCGCTGGAAGTTCGGGGATCGCTATGGATTCCAGTTGGTCGCCCCGAGCCCTCAGCAACCCGCTGCGCCCACCCAAATAGATTTCGCTCGGGGAACTCCCGGCCGTGAGCGTGGCGTTGAGGGTGCTACGAGGCACGGACTGCCAATGGAAGGACGGCAAGCCCTTGTCGGCATACACCTCAGCCCACCAAGTGGTGATGGGGTCGCCGGAAATCCAGATCCGAAGCTGCGTTTCCGGCGGGAGGCACTGAGCGCTCGAGAGATGCACGGAAGGCGGGCTGCCGGTGGCATCGGACCACAACCCGGTGCTCAACTTGGCCGCCACCGTGAGGGAGTGAGCTCGACCGTCCCAGAAGAGGAGTTGAGCGGGCTCAGCGGTCGCGATCCAAAGCCCCTCCGGCGTGGCCTGCATCCGCTCCACTCGGCCGGGGACCGCCACGGAGCCGGAACTGACTCCGGTGGCCGGATGGTAGCGTCGCGCGACAAAGGGACCTCGCGGAGATTCGTTTCGCTCCCCTGCCATCCAGAGCCAGCCGTCGTCAGCAGGGAGGAGATGCCGGATGAAGAGCTCAGGTAAGCCGTTGGTGAACGCCGTGATCTCGATTGCTCCTACCAGGCTGGTTGCGGAGGTTTGATGGGAATCGATCGCTGGGGACCCGACCAAACTCTGGCTGTTTTCCCGAACCGGTTTCGCTCCACGAATGCGCAGCAATCCGCCGAAGGTGCCTGCCCAGAGGGTCCCGTTCTTCTCCTCCGCCAGGCAAAGGATGTCGTCCCCGGTAATACGCAATGCGGGAGTGGTGCGTTGATCGAAGGACCGAAAGTTCATCCCATCAAACCGTGCTAATCCTCCTTCCACGCCAACCCACAGATAACCTTCCCTGGATTGAAGCAGCGCCTGGACCATGTTCCCGGGCAGACCTTGCTCCGTGGTATAGCGCTGATAGAACCAGCCGTGCGGCCGATTGGTGGAGATGAGTCGCGATACCTTCGGGGACACGGGGCGAGCCATGGCTTGGCTGCGGGCAGCGGAGCCCCCCGGGACGCTGGCTGGAGGCACGCCAAAGGAATGGATCAGCTTGATTTCCGTGTCGGTGAGAATGCGATCGTAGACGCCGAGGGCGCGCATGGCCGCATGGGTCGGTTGGTTGCCCCGGATCGAGTTGCCCACGAGGAGTGCGGAAGCCTCAGAAGGCCAAGGTCGTTTCACCCGTCCGACCAGCACACGCTCGCCATTCTTCCAGACTCTGCTGGTGCCGTCGTCCAGGTGAGCAACCGCCAGATGATGCCACTGCCCCCGCTCCAGCATGAAGCTTTCTGGATTAGGCTCTTCGGTTTTGCCGAGTTGGCTGATCATCAACACAAGCTTATCGTTTTCGTTGCGCGTCTCCCCGAACAAGCGCCAGTTCGCCAACCCGGCCTCCTGACTGAACAACGTCCAGCGGAGGGCACTTGGAACGTTCAGATGGACCCAGACCGAGATCGTATGGATTGCGTTCGTAATGGGCGGCTTGAGTTCCACCCAGCCCGTGGAGCGCTCAAAGATCGTCTCCTGATCCAGGGTTGGCGTTGGGGGAGGGAGCACTCCCCTAACAGTGCCTTCCGTGCCAGTGACCTGGTCTCGGGCATCGAACAGGTTGTGCCAATATCGGATCAAGCCTGCGGTGATGGGCGGTTTGGGCACCAACACATTCGACCTAAGATCCTGATGTTGAATTTGATCTGTAGAAGCAGCAGCGGGAGCTAATAGGGGCGTAGTGGGCGATCGGTCGTCCACCGTCTGAGCGATGCCGTTGGTAATGGTTAAGGCGATGCAGCAGCCGATTCCCCCCACAAGAACACCCCTTAATCTAATAAACCTTTTAAGTCGCTCAGAAACCACGTCTCAGATTACGTCAGCGGTCTCGATGGGCACAAGCCTGGAACCGGCTGCCGGGCTCGACTCACACGTTTAGGGGACTAGACGATCGGCCTTAAATCTGTAAACTAGATAAAGATCCTTAAAGGCCGCTCCGCAGGAGCGCCAAGGCGTAACTGGATCTGCATCAAAGTGTTCAATTTATGCCGGGGAGGTGGGGGAGCCTGGAGATGTAGGTGGGGCCGTCCAAGTCCGGGTCAATACCCGAGGCACCGGCAGCGAGCTGTATTCTCCGTCGATGCTCTTAAGCTTGCTGGTCTACAGCTATGCCACCGGGGTGTTTAGCAGCCGCCGCATTGAGCAAAGCACCCATGAAAGCGTGCCGGCTCGCATGGTCGCTGGGGATAGCCATCCGGACCACGACACCCTCTGTGCCTTCCGTCGCAACAACCTGGCCTTGATCAACGAGAGCTCAGGAAGAAGCGGCAATGAATTGAGGCGAAATGGACCGAATCTGACCAGTTAGACTCAGTTTCCCCCACCCCGACTCGGAGTCGGGGTGGTTCTAGCAGGCCGACGCCCAGCAAGCCGTGGAACCAACGGATAGCCCTGGCGGGCACCCTGCAGAACGATATTCAAAGTCCGACGGCCTGCTAGGCGTGGAGCCTCACTCCAACCTGCCAAACGCCTTCATGACTGCTTCCGTTCGGCTGCGGACATGCAGCTTTTCATAAATGCTGTGTAAATGGGTTCTCACCGTTTCCACACTCAACTTCAATTCCTCGGCGATTTCCTTATAGAGGTAGCCCTTGGCTAGCAAACCCAGGATCTGGGCTTCCCGCGGAGAGAGGCTCGCAAGATCCTCCGAGGTTGATGCCGGCTTAGCGGAACGCGGTTGTTCTCGAAAGGCATCTACCAACTTCCGGGCGATCGGGGCCGACATGGGAGACCCGCCATTATAGAGTTCGACGATCGCTTCTATCAACCGAGGCGGGGCGGTATTTTTCAAGAGATAACCAGAAGCCCCTGCTTCCAGGGATTGAAAGATCCGGTCGTGATCCTCGAAGATGGTCAACATCATCAGCTGGATCTTGGGGTGGGTGCGTTTGAGCTCGCGAATCCCATCGATTCCAGAAGCGCCTGGCAAGTGAATATCCATGAGCACCACTTCGGGCGGGGGTGCCGTTTGGATTTGAGCGAACGCCTCCTCCACGCTTCCGGCCTCCAGCACGCACCGGAGTTGTGAAGAGCTATCGATCACCGCCTTAAACCCGTTTCGCAGAGTGCTGTCGTCCTCGACGAGTCCAACAAGAATGGCATCGGTAAGTGCTGTCATGCGTCGCTCCCCGATGATGCACTTCCTGAGAGGAAGGACAACATCTGAAACGGGTGTATTTCCTCGCTTGACCCAACCGGTCATTCGATTACTTTTTTCTAAATCACGCCCGAAAAAGGAGGAGAGGGGTCGGACGCGTGACGACCTGGTCTTTGCTCCCCCTGCGACGATGGATACGTTTATGAATCCGAGATCTACCTTGGGTGCGCTTTTGAGCGCTTTGCTGTTGCTCTGGACTTCCCCTGCCCGGCTGGCTGCCGCAGGTCCAGGTCCGGACATCTCACTGGCCACGGTGTCCCCCCACTACGAAACCAGCACCGCCTCCGTGTCTGCCTGGCTCACCTCGGTGTTTGAAGTGACGTCGGTCACAGCCACTCTCGACAACGGCCAGGTGACGCTCTTTTCAACTTACCCCGGCATCTGGACCAATTCAGTTGGTTTAGCCGGGCTGCGGCCAGGGACCAATACGGTGCTGGTGGAGGCCGTCGATGTGTTGGGAAATCGCACCCGCTACACCAACTCGTTCCGCCTCGACCGACCGCCGGTCGTGAGAGTTCTCTCGCCGGTCGAAGAAGCGGTGGTGCGAGGTCCCTTGCTGGAAGTGGAGATAGTCGTGGAGGACGACGAACCCGATCCGGAAGTCCGGATCGAAGCCTCGATCTTCGATGGCACCTCAACTCTGATGGCCCGCATCGCTCCAGCCACCAACCGGGTGCACACGCAACTGACGCTGAGCGGACCGGCTCCCCACACGCTGGTTGTGTTTGCCTACGATCGTGGGAGAAATCGGACGACGCTGACGCGTCCGATCTACGGCGGGGTGAACTGGGACTTTTTGCGTCCTGTGGTCCAAGACGCCGGGCGGATTCTGGATTTCGTGGGAGATCGAGTGCTCTTTTCCCAGGGACGCGCGCCGCAGGATCCAGCCATTCGGTCGTTTGTGGTGAAGACCCTTCGCGGCGAATGGATATCCCGAGTCGATTTCCCCAAGCTTTCGGGATCCTCCTGGACCGAACATCCCGCATTCCTGGCGGACTGGGGCATCCTGTTGCCGGGCACCGATGATGGGTATGAGCTGAAGGATGGCCGGATCTCGGACCTGGCCATAAATCGAAGCTGGCCCGCGCAGGTTCGGGATGGATTGGCATTCTGGTACGCTCGGGGTGGATACCCAGTGACGTATTCCTTGGGAACCTTCGGATTCTTGATCGGCAGCGACGGCAAAATGCCGTTGGCGTTGAGCGCCGGGCGGGATGTTTTGCTCGCCTCGATCACTCCGCCCGGGCAGTTGGATCTTTACCTGAGCCGTCCGGATGATCCTTCGCGCCCGTTAGTGAATCGGCAAATCACCCAGGTAACCACCCTGAGTTCCGAGGAACAGGAGGGTTATGTGATCCCCTCCTCCGACTCCCCCTTGGGATTTCGCTTGAGTCACGAGCTGAGTCTGCCCGCCACCGACGGGACCAACGTCGCTTTCTACAAGAATCTTCAACTGCGCCTCTTCACGCCCGCGGGTGAGGTATTGCTGGCCGACCGGGGCCAAGTGGCCCGGAAGAGCGGGGCGCTGGACGTTCAGGTTGAATCGGGTTGGGCGGCCTATCCGAAGTTGAATCCGGTCAATGGAGCGACTCAGATATGGACTCGTTCTCCGGATGGGACGGTTCAACAGCGTACGTTCTTTAGTGCCCCGAGTACTCTGGAAAAGCTCTTCCCAAATGGCTGGCTCACCTACGTGAGTGGCACCGTTCCAGCCTTGGACCGATACCTCTCCATCCCAGGGCAGCTTCCCCTGCGGCTCTCCGGTGAGCAAGGGCGCGTGGCCATGGTGGACGGCACTCTGTATGTCGCGCATCACAACACCCTCTTTCGTTTTGTCCCGAGCCGATTGACGGTATCCCGCTCCGACGGCTCGTTTTGGGAGCTTCGGGTTGAGGGCATTGGTTCGACTTCGTATCGGGTGCAGAGTTCGGAAAACTTGGTGGATTGGGTTGATTTGGCCGAGTTGTCGGTCGGCGGCGTATACCGCGATCCTGCTCTCGATTCCTCGCGTAAGTTTTATCGGATGGTTCCGAAACCCTAAATATCAGGAAGCCCCGAAAACGCGGGGATCTTCATGTTCTCTTAATGCTTGTGGTGTAGAGTGAGCATCATGAGAACTTTGATCCGCCTGTGTATTTCGGTGGTGTTGAAATGCCTGGTGCTCGGTTCGTGCTGGTACGTGGCAGCGGCAGATGGAACGGTTGTGCTGCAAGTGACTGGCGGCGAGGTGCGTTTAAAGGTGGATGGGGACAAGGACGAGGATTGGCTCCTATCCACCAGCAGCAACTTGTCGGACTGGATTACCTTGAAACAGCTGGGGCCGCTGCTGTCCGGCAATGACACCAACGCGGCCTGGCGAACGGTGGGAACGGCCGGGGAGCCTTCCGCCTTCTTCCGCGCGGAGAAAACCGCGGGGCTCTATGACCCCAAGCTGTTTCGGACAATCTCGATCACCTACACTCAAGCGACGGCGCAAGCCTTCAGCAACGCCATGCACCTGGCGCGGCAGAATGAGCGCAATATCTATCTCCCCCTCCTGGGGATGGACAATGGGGCAACGAACCACCACATCGGCGCTCGCTTTAAGGGGAATACCTCGTACACGGGCGGTGGGGGCGGAGGCGGGCCTGGAGGGACCAGTCGTGGCCCGGTTCGCAAGTCGATCAATCTGCAGTTTGATTTCGTCGTGACGAATGCGGACCTGATGACGTATTCCACGGTGAACTTGAACAATGCGGCCGGTGACGAGACCGTGATGCGAGAGCCCCTCTATTTCGGGGTGATGAGCCAATACACCCCTTGTCCGAAGGGCGCCATGTGTCAGCTGTTCGCCAACGGATCCCTCTGGAGCGTCTATTCGCTGATTCAACAGGAGGATTCCGTGCTCATTAAGGAATGGTTTCCCAGCAACAATGGCGATCGATGGAGAGCTCCCAACAATCCAAACTCCACGGCAACCACGGCGTTTGGCTATCTTGGCAACACGAATATCAGCACCTACCAGAGTCGCTACACGCTCAAAACCGACAACGCCAGCTCGGCGGTGGCGTTTGGACGACTCGTGCACGCGATCGATGTTCTCAACAACACTCCCGCGGCGAACCTTCGCGATGCGGTGGAGGATGTGTTCGCCATCGACAACTGGCTCTGGTTCCTGGCCATCGAGAACATTTTTGCGGACGACGACAGTTACTGGAACAAAGGAGCCGACTACGGATTCTACTACGAAATCGAGAGTGGCCGCATTCACCCCGTCGAGCACGATGGCAATGAAGCGTTCGTCGCGGGGGATGCCACCCTCTCGCCGGTCTTTGGCGCCACGAGCGCGACGCGCCCCTTGTTGTACAAACTTTTGCCGATCAAGGAACTTCGCCAGCGCTACTTAGCTCACATGCGCACCGTTCTCAGCGAGAATTTCAATCCCAGCGTGATGACTTCCAATATCCAGGCCTTTCATGCCCTGAGCGTCCAGGCGCTGATCGCCGATCCGCGCAAGGGGATTACCATGGCGGCCTACACGAATGATCTCGTGGCTCTCAGGACCTTCATCACAAACCGCTACAACTACCTGATGTCGCATGCAGAGCTGACTCCGTTGCAGCCGAACATTGTTTCGGTTCAGGGGCCAACGGAGCCGGTCTACGCAACCCAGGCTGCCGCGATTACGGCTCACGTTGTGTCGAGCGGCAGCGGAATTCACTCCGTTTGGCTGCATTTCCGCGACAAACCCTATGGACGATTCACCACCCACCAGATGTTGGATGATGGAACACACGGGGATGGGGCGGCGAACGATGGCCTGTTTGGAGCCGTCACGAGTCCGTTTCCCGCAGGAAACAAGATTCATTACTACATCGAAGCCCGTGCCAACAACGCGGCTCAGGCGGCTCGTTATGCTCCAGCCCGTGCGGAGAATGTCACGTATCACTATGAAGTTGCGCTTTCCATCGGCTCCCATCGAGGGGTGGTGATCAACGAGTTAGTGTCGGAGAATGTCAGCACCCTGGCGGATCCTCAGGGCGAGCATGAGGACTGGGTCGAACTGCGCAATCTCACATCGAGCCCGGTGGATCTGACCGGTCAGTATTTGACCGACGATCCAGCATCGCCTCGGAAGTGGGCTTTTCCCAACGGGACCGTGGTACCCGCCCATGGTTATCTCCTGATCTGGGCGGATGAAGATGGACTGGCGGTGCCCGGCCTTCACGCGAGCTTCAAGCTATCGAACCAGGGGGAGGAGCTACTGCTCATCGATGCGGATGCTCGAAGCAATCAAGTCTTGGATCGGATCCAGTTTGGGCCTTTGTCGAGCGATGTTTCCTACGGAAGGTCCGCGGCCGATGCGGATCATTGGTCGACACTGGTTCCCACACCGAATGCGGCCAATCGCTAGCCGTAGCAAGGAATGGCTGACGCAGGGACCGCGGTGTCATTGACGCCCACTCGCTCTTCCGCTGTACTCACTTCGGCGTCATCGCCACAAAGACGGGAGTTTTAACCGACTACCACCGTCAAACAGGGCGTGACGCTAAGTGCACTGACATGAAGAGACTGTTCATTCTCATCGGCTTACTTGCCGCAGGCCCCCTGCTCTGCCTCGGGGCGAAGGCACCAGCCCGGGACGCGGACTGGGCAGTGGTCGATAAGGCCATCGCAGCCGGTCTGCCGAAGACCGCCATCGAATTACTGGACCCGATCGCGAAGCAGGCCATCGCCCAGAAGACCTGGGGCGAGGCCGCGCGAGCGATCTGCCGTCGGATCCAGTTGGAAACCGAGATCCAAGGCGGGCTAGGCGAGGAGAAAATTCGACGTCTGACGACGGCCTTGCAGGAGAATGCCCAAGAGCTCCAGCCGATTCTTCAAACCGTCCTAGCCCAGGCTTACTGGGACTACTTCCAACAGAATCGTTGGCGATTCCTTCAACGCAGCAGCACGTCGCAGGCTCCCGGCAACGATTTCACCACCTGGGATCTCTCGCGTCTTTTCCAAGAGATCGACCGGCAATTTCAAGCTTCCCTCCGTGCGCAAGCATTCCTCAAGGCCACCCCGGTCGCCTCCTTCAACGGTATCCTGGTCCCGGGCACCGTGCCGGATTCGTACCGCCCGACCCTTTACGATTTCATCGCTCATGAAGCCCTGCGCTTTTATACCTCCGGAGAACAAAGTGTAGCCCGGCCATCCACTGGAATCGAATGGCTGGCGGATGTCCCGGTCTATGGAGTCATTCCTCTCTTTGGAACCGCCGCGGAGTTCACCCGAGCAGCAAAGATCGAGCGGCGCGCGAATGAGTCTCCTGAGGAAAAGGCGCTGTTCCTGTTCCGAGACCTACTGCTCTTTCACGGGAACGATGACGATCCCAGCGCCCGACTCGATGTCGACCTCGCTCGAATCCAGTGGGCCTCCAATGTAGCCGTCGGCGAAGCGCGATCGCGCCTGCACCAGGAGGCCTTGAGTCGCTTCGCCACAACCCACCAGAACCATCCCCTCTCCGCCAAAGCCTTGTTCCATCTGGCGGAAACCCACAGCGAAGCAGGCTCACCCGCCGAAGCGCATCGAGTCGCGACACAAGGGCTCCAGCGTTACCCGAAATCCCCCGGAGGCGCCCTCTGTCGGCAGCTGATCCAAGCCATCGAAACTCCCAGCCTCCAGCTCGCTGCCGAAAAGGTCTGGTTGCCAGATGGCAAGGGACCGCGCGCCCCGCTGGAGATTCGCTACCGCAACATCACCAATGTCTCGTTAAAAATCCTCGGTTCCGATTGGACGAACCACTATCAATCACCCGGCCTCTGGGATGAAGGTATACGCCGTCGCACCCTGGCTAAAACGCCAGTCTGGCAAGGTTCCTACGCCATCCCTAACACTCCAGATTTCCAAGAGAAGGCGCTCGAGCTGGCCCAACCCACAGGGCTCCCTCCCGGATTCTACATACTAGTCGCGAGCCCGGACCCTGGTTTCACGGAAAAGAAGGGCCCTCTGGCCTTCACCACGCTCTGGGTGAGCGACCTTGCCTTGATTACTCGACCGCGCTCCGGCCGGCTCGAAGGATTCGTGCTCGATGCCGTTTCCGGTGAGCCGATCCCCAGCGCCAGCGTCCGTCTCTTGCGATTCAACCATCAACGACCGGCGCTCCGATTGTCGTCCACCCTAACGACGGATGCCCTGGGAACATTTCAATCGGAAGCAGCTCCCCCCGGGCAAGGTTACCTTCTCGAGGTGATATCCGGAAACCGACGCGTTGGATCCTGGGAAGCCGTTTCCTGGAATCCAAAACTCGCTCACCAGCCTCAGGAAAAAACCCTCCTGTTCACGGATCGATCGCTCTATCGACCTGGCCAAAGTATTCAGTTCAAAGGCATTCGCGTTCTGGCCGACACCGAGCGCAACACTTACGAGCCGGCCAAAGGCTCCATTACGTTGGTACTCACCGACGTCAACGGTCAGGAGATTGCGCGGCAGAAGCACCGAGTGAACGAATACGGATCCTTCGCCGGCACCTTCACCGCCCCCAAGGATCGTCTTCTCGGCATGATGTCGTTGTATGATCAGGCCCACCCGGAGAGCCGCACTTCCTTCAACGTGGAGGAATACAAGCGTCCGAAGTTCCAAATCACGCTGTCTCCCACCCGCCAGTCACCACGGTTGACGGAAAGCGTGAAAGTGGACGGCCTGGCACTCACCCTGACCGGCATGCCGGTGGCCGCTACGGAGGTCCGCTGGAGAATTACTCGAACTGCCGAGTTCCACTCGCCCTTCCCAACCGCTCCGTTCCACCGCGGTCGCGGGTTTCCGCGCTTTGGCCCGCAGGGGAATCCTGAGGACATAGGCTCGGGATCAAGTCAGACGGATGCCGACGGCCGGTTCACGCTGGAGTTCGTGGCGCGTCCCGATCTCAAGACCCAGCGAACGAATGATCCGGTCTTCGTCTTCAACGTGCACGTGGACATCACCGATTCGAACGGGGAGACACGTTCGCAGGATCGAGCGTTTCGCATCGGATACCGGACCGCCCAACTGACCGGCACGGTGGCGGAGTGGCAGACCCCCGGGAGTCCCGTTCGCCTTGAGGCCCTCTGCCAGGACTTGGAAAACAATCCGCTCCAGCTGCAGGGAACGGTTTCCGTATTCCAGCTTCGACAGCCGACCAACGTCGTGCGCCCGACCCTCAGCGGCCGGATGAATCGCTTCTCCGAGTTGCCGCAGCCCACGAAGGATCCTTCCCAGCCGGAGTCCTGGGACTTGGGAGCACGCGTGAAAGCGGAGCCCTTCCGATCGGACGCCGAGGGCAAGACCTCCACCCAACTGACGCTAGCCACCGGAGCATACCGCGCCGTCTGGACGAGCCGCGACCGAGCGGGGAATCCGGTTCAGACGGAGGTGAGCTTCCTGGTGGTGGATCCCGCAAAGAACCGCTTCCCCATTAAAATCCCACAATTCGTCGGCGCTCCGAGCTGGACGTTGGAACCCGGGCAAACTCTGTCGGCGATCTGGGGCACTGGCTACGATGAGGGACGGGCCTTCATCGAGATCGAACATCGTGACAAACCAGTGCAGCGATTCTGGACGCCCGTCGGTGCCACCCAGCACGCGGTAACCCAGCTCGTGACGGAAGCGCTCCGCGGCGGCTTCACCGTTCATGTCACTCAGGTGCGGGACAACCGAGCCCTGCTGACCTCGCATCAGGTGGAGGTCCCGTGGAGCAACCAAGAGTTGGATCTCCAGTGGGAACATTGGACCAGCCATCTCGAACCGGGCAAACCGCAAACCTGGAGCGTGATCGTCAAACCCAAGATCCCAACCAACGCCGTCGCGAATGCTAAGGGTGTATCTGGGCAACTGACCGAAATGGTAGCAGCGCTCTACGATGCATCGCTCGATGCGATCAAACCACACGCCTGGCACGAACGCTTTGACATCTTCGGCAACGGAATGTCTTTTATTTCGCCCCAGTTCAACAACCGGGAAGAAGATCTCCAGTTCTTTGCCGGCAGCTGGCCTGAGCCGCCCGATCCAGGACTGATACAGGAACTCTACCGACGGTTCGAGGATGGTTCGGGCGTCGGCGACTCCCGCGGTCCGCGGTGGGGGACGGTTCTGCCCAGCCCGATGATGGCAGCGCCCGCGGCGGTCATGGATTCCACGGCGCGGTTCGCCGTGGCCGCTCCGGAAATCGGATTGGGAGGGGCAGCAAAAGCAATCGCTGCGGGCGCTCCGCCATCACCACCGCCTGCCCCTGGTCGCCCAAACGCCCCGCCACCCTCCTTGGGCGCCGTAACACCGCGCCGGAACCTCAACGAAACCGCCTTCTTTATTCCTCAGGCGCTCAGCGACTCGAATGGAATCGTGCGCCTCACGTTCACCATGCCCGAGGCGCTCACCGAGTGGCGCTTCCTTGCCTTCGCTCACGATCAGCGCCTGCGTTCTGGCTCCCTCCAAGCTCGAGCCGTCACCAGCAAGGAAATCATGGTCCAGCCGAACCCACCTCGATTCGTTCGGGAGGGCGACGCCCTGGAATTCCGCGTGAAGGTGTCCAATAACTCGAGCAACCGCCGGCAAGGCAAGGTTCGACTTCAGTTCAAGGTCGCTGTGGACGATCGGCCAGCCGATGCCGACCTAGCCAACACCCGGCCTGAGCTGGCCTTCAACCTGGCTCCCAAAGAGTCGCGAAGCTTCAGCTGGTCCATCCGGATTCCCGATGCCATGGGCTTCCTAACCTACCAGGCGGTGGCCTCCACCGACCGATGGAGCGATGGGGAGGAAGGTTTCCTGCCCGTTCTCTCGCGCAAGATCTTCGTCACGGAGTCGATGCCACTGCCGATCCGTGGTCCCGGCACCCAGGAATTTCAATTCGACCATCTGCTGCAATCGGGCGCTTCCCGCTCGTTGATTCATCAGGGACTGAATGTGCAGGTGGTAAGCCATCCAGCCTGGTACGCCGTTCTCGCCCTGCCCTACCTCATGGAGTTCCCTCACGAGTGCAGCGAACAGACGTTCAACCGGCTCTACGCCAACTCGCTGGCCCGTCACGTCCTGCACTCTGATCCCAAGCTCAAATCAGTATTTGAGGCGTGGCGAGCGACTCCGGCCCTCCAAAGCCCCCTGGAAAAGAACCAGGATCTCAAGTCGGTGTTGATTGAGGAAACGCCGTGGTTACGACAAGCCCAAGACGAAACGGAATCGCGTCGCCGGCTGGGCGAGCTGTTCGCGCCCGGCCGCATCGAATCGGAAACGCAACGGCTCCATCAGCAGCTGCAGGAGATGCAACTCAGCGATGGTCGCTGGCCTTGGTTCCCCGGAGGCCCCGGCAACGACTTCATCACGCTCTACATCGCCAGCGGCATCGGCCGATTGCGACATCTCGGCGTCGACATCCCGATCGACACTGCCATCCGCGCTTGGGGACGCTTGGATGCTTGGATCGTCGAGCGCCACCGCTGGATCCTTCAGCATGATAAAAAGGAAAGCCCCCACTTCGATTCCACCATGGCTCTCTACCTTTACGCTCGAAGCTTCTTTCTCAAAGAAGCTCCGATTCCTCCCGCCTCTCAAGGAGCCATCGCATTCTGGCTGGACCAAGCCCGACGTCACTGGGTGCGGCTGCCGAATCGCCTCTCGCAGGGTCACGTTGCCCTCGCGCTCCAACGCTGGGCCGACCCGACGACTCCGTTAGCCATTGTCAAATCCCTGCGGGAGCGTTCCGTGTCCACGCCCGAGCTGGGCATGTTTTGGCGGGATACCGAAGCGGGATGGGGCTGGCAACAAGCACCCATCGAGACCCAAGCGATGATGATCGAAGTGCTGGAGGAGGTGGCCAAGGACCGCAAGGCGGTTGAGGATTGTCACGTGTGGCTGCTCAAGCAAAAGCAGACGCAAGCCTGGAAAACCACCAAGGCCACGGCCGATGCCGTTTACGCGCTCCTCCTCCGCGGGGTGAGCGGGCTGGCGAGCGATGCCAAGGTTCAGATCCAGCTCGCTGGGAAACCGATCGAAAGCACAAAACTGCCGGGACGTCTCTCCACCCCCGAGGCCGGCACCGGATTCTACGAGAAGCAGATCAATGGATCGGATGTGCGACCCAACCAAGGTCGGATCACGTTAGCCAAAACCGATCCAGGGGTGGCTTGGGCTAGCATCCATTGGCAATACTTGGAAGACATCTCCAAGATTCCTTCACACACGGGCACCCCGCTCCAGCTCAAGAAAGCCCTCTACACGAGGAACACCAGCGGCGTACTCGTCCCGATCAGCGGCCCCGTCACAGTTGGCGCCGAAGTCGTCATTCGACTGGAACTACGAGTGGATCGCGATGTCGAGTTCGTGCATCTGAAGGACCAGCGCGGCAGCGGTCTTGAGCCCATCAACGCACTGTCCCAATACAAGTATCAGGATGGACTGGCTTACTACGAGTCCACTCGTGACACCGCCAGCCACTTCTTCTTGGACTATCTGGCCAAGGGGTCTTATGTCTTCGAATACAGCACTCGGGTCCAACATGCGGGCGAATATCAAAGTGGACTGGCAGAGATCCAATGTCTCTATGCCCCCGAGTTCAACAGCCATTCCGAAAGCATCGAGCTCCGTGCCCGGGTAAAGTGACATGAGCGTCGGAACGAACTATCGCGGTCGGTTGGCTCCCTCGCCGACGGGCTACCTCCATTTGGGCCACGCCCGAACCTTCGCCACCGCTCAAGAACGCGCCCGAATGCAGGGAGGCACGCTCATCCTGCGGAGCGAGGATTTGGATCGATCGCGGGTACGACCCGAGTTCTGCCAAGCCATGCTCGAGGACCTGCGCTGGGCTGGGTTCGAGTGGACCGAAGGACCGGATGTCGGTGGTCCTTACGCTCCCTATGTCCAAAGCGAGCGGTTGGATCGCTACCGAAGCGCGCTCCGAGCGCTTCAGCGCACAGGTGCCGTCTACCCGTGCTCCTGCACCCGAAAAGACATCCTCAACGCCCTTGCGGCACCGCACGCGGGAGAGGAGGAGCCACTCTATCCGGGAATCTGCCGTCCGAGATCGTCGGGGGTCGCCATCGACCAGACCCGACGCTCCCAGTCCAAGCACGCGTGGCGATTTCAAGTTACCGAAGGCGAACGGATCGATTTCATCGATGGACATTTCGGTCCGCAGTCGTTCGTCGCCGGGAAGGACTTCGGTGACTTCGTCGTTTGGCGAAATGATGACTTACCCGCCTATCAGCTGGCGGTGGTAGCCGATGACGCAGCCATGGGAATTACGGAGGTGGTGCGCGGAGCCGACCTTCTTTTATCAACCGCGCGGCAAATCCTTCTGTATCGCGCCTTGGGCTTGGCGATCCCCGCGTTTTACCACTGCCCTCTCGTCCTCGACGAGAATGGCGAACGCTTGGCGAAGCGACATGATGCCCTGAGCCTTCGAACGCTGCGGGCGGAGGGGAAAAGACTACCGGTCGATTGGGTGTGAATTAGAGCGGATGAGGCCCAGGCTGAAATCGACGAAGAACACACCACGATGATGCGGGCCTTCAGCCCTGGGCGTGTGTGGGGTGAGGGCACCTGGGGTTGCCACCCCAGGCTGGAATAGTACTGGACCTGCGGCCCGTGGACTACAACACCACGGATGCATCCCCTAGGCATTTAGCCAGTCGATGCTTGGTTGGGGTTGATATTGGATCGATGACTGCTCGCCCCACAGCACCAACGGTGCGCTTCATCCCAGCCTGGGGTGACAACCCCAGGTAACAACCCCTTCCCGTCCAGGGCTGAAGGCCCGACATACGGCCCCCGGGTCCTTCGCAACCTGACCACCTGCCTCGCCCACTTCCTCTCCCGCACCCCCCTCCCCTAAACAAGCTTGTCCCTCCAGGAACCCGACCGGTAGAGTCGTTCCGTGAACACCAGTTCGTCGAAGAAGCCATCCCGGGAACAACTCTCTGTTTCCATCGATCTCTACCGTCGGATGCAGCTTATCCGGCTCTGCGAGGAGCGGTTGGCCAAGGCTCATCAACAAGGATTGGTCCACGGAGCCTGCCACACGTACGTAGGACAGGAAGCCATCGCCGCCGGCGTTTGCAGTCAACTCGAGGCGCGCGACATGATTTTCTCCACCCACCGTGGCCATGGACACGCACTGGCCAAAGGATTGGAACCGGGACAGCTCTTCGCCGAACTCTACGGGAGAGAAACCGGTTGTTCCCGGGGACGCGGTGGCAGCATGCATCTGTTCGCGCCCGAGGTGGGCATGATGGGCACCAGCGGGATTGTCGGTCCTTGCATTCTCCAAGCGACCGGTGCCGGATACAGCTTCAAGCTTCTCAAAACCAAGCATGTCGCAGTCGCTTTCTTTGGCGATGGTGCCGTCAACAACGGCGCTTTCCACGAAGGACTGAATCTCGCCAGCATCTGGAAACTCCCGGTGCTGTTCGTCTGCGAGAACAATCGCTTTGCCACCGAGGTTCACTTCGCCTATGCCGCCGCCAATCCAAGCGTGGCCAGCCGCGGTGCGTCCTACAACATGCCCGCACAGGCCGTCGACGGAAATGACGCGCTGGCAGTCATGGAAGCCGCGAAGGAAGCCGTCAACCGAGCCCGCTCCGGAGGAGGCCCCACATTGCTCGAATGCAATACCTACCGCACTCGACCTCACTCCGAGGGCATGGGCGATTTTACCTATCGAACTCGAGAGGAAGTCGAGGAATGGAAATCGAAGTGTCCTATCAAGCGGCTCCGGACCCATCTCTTGGAGAACCAACTCGCGACCGAGGCTGATTTAGAAAAGATCGACCAGGAGATCGCCCGACAAGCAGAGGCGGCTCATCAGTTTGCCGAAAAGAGCCCCGAGCCCAGCCGGGAGTCGGCGGCGCTGCATATCTTCGCTGACACCACTTCACAACCAGGAACCGACCAGGCTTCCGGATCTCCCGTGGCCCCTAGCACGACAGGTCGGCAACTCACGTTCATGAAGGCAACGCTCGAGGCCTTAACGGAACGGTTCTCTCAGGATCCCACAATTTTCGTGTTGGGCGAAGGCATCGGGAAACGGGGTGGCAACTTCGCCACCACCACCGGACTCTACGACATCTATGGACCCGAGCGACTGTGCGACACTCCCATCTGCGAGCGGGGGTTCGTCGGTTTGGCGTGCGGCGCAGCCATGAGCGGAACTCGACCCGTCGTTGATTTTATGTTCGCCGACTTCGTGCTCGATGCCGTCGGCGAGATCATCAACCAGATCGCCAAGATTCAGTACATGAGCAGCGGACGAATTAAGATGCCGGTGCTCTTGCGCGGCTGCATCGGCATTGGCCACTCCGCGGCGACCCATCACTCGGGCAGCTACTACTCAATGTATGCCAACTTCCCCGGCTTACGCGTGGTGGTCCCTTCCTCCCCCCACGACGCCAAAGGCTTGCTCAAGACCGCTCTCACTTGCAACGATCCGGTCCTGTTCTTGGAGCATCGCGAGCTGATGAGCATCAAAGGTCCGGTTCCCGAAGGAGATTACGCGATCGAGTTTGGCCAGGCCTCCATCGTGAGGTCCGGCCGGCATGTCACCGTCGTCGCTCTGGCGCTGATGGTGCACAAGACGTTGCAAGCGTGCGAGACCCTGGAAAAGGAAGGCATCTCCGTCGAATTGATCGACCCGCGGACCGTGGCTCCCCTGGATACCGAGACCATCCTTCAGTCGGTGAGCAAGACGGGACGACTGCTCATTGTGGACGAGGCCTTCTCTCCTTGCGGGGTAGGCGCCGAAATCGCCGCGCAGCTCGCGGATCGCGGGTTTGATGAGTTGGATGCCCCGATCCGACGCTTGAATGGCATTCACACTCCTACCCCCTACAGTCCTGCGCTGGAAAGCGCCGTGGTTCCCGACGTCAATGCCATCGCCCAAGCCATCCGCGATTTGGTCAACGAGTAGCTACCTGCTCTAATCTCATGCCTATCTCGATTCAGATTCCGCGGTTGGGTTGGTCCATGGAAGAGGGTATTTTCACGGGCTGGCTCAAGAAGGAGGGCGACGCCGTTAAGTCCGGGGAGCCGCTGTTCACCCTCGAAGGCGAGAAGGCAGCACAAGACATCGAGGCTACCGAGAACGGGATCCTTCATATCCCTGCGGACAGCCCCAAGGCGGGAACAACCGTCAAGGTGGGTCAGGTCATTGGGCAACTCCTCCAGGGCAACGAATCCCCGACCGCGGTCAGCGTTCCAAGCGCACCGTCGCAATCCACCGCCACCAACGGCCGAACGGACGCCACAAGGGAACCGAGTGCACCGATGGAGGATCGAAAACAGTCGCCGACCGCAGCAGGTTCGCAGCCGATCCAAGGCAGCGCTTCAACTCAGACATTTCCGGTCAGCCCCCGAGCCCGTCGTCGTGCGGCCGAGTTGGGCGTCGATACGCGTCCACTCCAAGGCAAAGGTCCGACGGGAAGAGTCACCGAGGCCGACGTGGTGCGCGCCGCCGGGAACCAGCCCAAACGCGTCTCGACGCTGTCGACCATGCGACGCACCATCGCCGAGCGAACCGCTGCGAGCTTCTCATCCATTCCCCACTTTTACCTCCGTTGCGAGATCGACGTGACCGCGCTCTCCGAGCTGCGACAGGACCTCCTGCCCAAGATTGAAACGGAGACCGGGGTCCGGTTGAGTCTAACCGACCTAATCATCCGAGCTCAGTCGCGCGCCCTGGCAGCTTACCCCACCGCCAACGCCGTCTGGATCGACGATGACATCGTCCAACTAACGTCGGCCGATGTCGGGTTAGCCGTGGCGCTGTCGGAGGGGATCACGATTCCGATCCTGCGGTCGCCGGGCACGGGCTCGATTTCCGATCTAGTTCGCCAACGTGCCTCGAGCATTGCCTCAGCCCGAGCGAATCAGCTCACCCTCGTCCAACTCCAAGGGAGCGCCACGTCGCTTTCCAATCTCGGAACGACCCGGGTCGATGAGTTCGCTGCAGTAATCCCTCCCGGAAACAGCACCATTCTAGCGATTGGCCGGGCGACGCTCCGTCCGTATGTTGTGAACGGCAAACTGGAAGCGCGGAACACCCTCAAGCTCTGCCTCTCCATCGATCACCGAGTGTTGGACGGCACCCCCGCCGCCGAGTTCTTGGGCCTCATCTGCGACTTTCTGGAGAACCCGAGCAAGCTGGTGTAAGCGGTTGGCGGTCGCTGGAGCCCTCCATGTGGAGTGCGGCGGCACGACCTCTTCTTTACCTCCAAAGGTGCGGACTAAACGAATTGGAGGGGATCCTCACTGGTTGGGTGAGCTCCTGAGCCCGAAACCGAGAACCCGCAGGGTTCAAAGAGATTAGCCGGGGTGTGGAGCGCAGCAACACCCCCGGTCCGTCGGCCCCCCATTAAACAGCACCCTGTAAGGCGTGCCACCAGTCGGCGAAGAGACTGACGAACGGATTAGGTTAATTGAGTCGGGTGACGCAAGTCTCCGAAGTCGGTGGCATCGCTGCGCGATGCTCCGTACGTTCAACAGTTCCGGGGGTGCGAGCACCCCCGGCTAGATCTCTGTGAACCCTGCGGGTTCGGGCCCTGCCGGCAAAGTCACAACGTCGGCAAACCCAGAATTCGTAGTTCAGAATCCAAAATCCAAAATCGGAATGCATTGAGTTCTCAGGAACTTCTGCTAAATTCTCTTCGCTCCATGAAATTCAAGCCGTTCATTCTCCTAGTCGCTTTGTGCCTGGGCCTGATTGCTATCCTCCCCACCTCCACCGCCCAAGCCGCCTTCGCTCCCACCGAGGTAGGCAAGGTGGTCAACGGAGTTCAGGATGACTTCACCGGGTCGACGCTGCGCACCAATTGGCTGGTGCGCGGCCGCAACGTCTTTTCTGTCAGCGACGGGATGCTCCACGTGGGCTCAGCCACCGGCGATCCCAACCACCTTCTTTACGAGCGTGTCACCTATCACAACACCATCCAGGAGGTGCTCGCCCGAATTCGAGTGACTCGGTTCGACAGCGGTGACGGCCCACGCGCAGGGATTGCCACCTCTGTCAGCGTCGGCAGCAGCCAGGGAATCAACCTTCATTTTCGGGATGAACCGGCGCCCGGAGACCGTCACGTTGAGTTCCTCGACGACACCCGAGCCTGGGCTTCGGAGTTCCCTATCCCCTGGCAAAACGATGCCTGGTACTGGCTCCGACTCCGCCACGAACCGAACGCAGCCTCCCTCGGCGGCACCAACGACATCTTTGGCAAGATCTGGAAGGCGGACGGAACCGAGCCCGAACCGGCCAACTGGCAGCTGACTGCCAACTACACTCCCATGCGCAGCGCTCGGGCCGGGTTCGCCGGCATCAGCGCGGGCAGCCTCGGATCAACCTCCGAGTTCGACGTGGATTATATTTTGATCAAAGCATCCGGGCTTCCCAGCATTACGGTGTCCCCGGCGATCTTCATCGAGTTGCCGGTCGCGATCACCCGTCAGCCACAACCATTGACCGTCACGGAAGGCAGTCCCCTGCTCCTGGCATTCGGATGGACAGGTAATCCAACCCCGAACTTCCAATGGTTCCGCAACGGGGTTCCCGTTCCCGATGCCACCAACGCGAGCTTCTCCGTACCGGCTGCCCGGCTGACCGATGCTGGCACGTTCTCGGTTCAGCTCCAGAACGTCGTGACCAACATCCCTCATTCCGCCACGAGCGAAAGCGCAGCGGTGCAGGTCTTGCCCGACACCCTTCCCCCCTCCCTCCGAGACCTCCGCTCCTTAAGCGCCGACCAGCTGCTCGTGCGATTCTCGGAACGCGTGCTCCCTAGTTCAGCATCCGATCCGACTCGCTATGCCATCGAGAGCACCGGCAACCCGGTGCGAATCGATTCAGCCAGTCTCGATTCTTCGGGAAGCAATGTCGTGCTGCGGGTCCAATCTCTGGTCGAAGGCGCGACGTATCGGTTGCTCGTTAACGGAATTCGGGACACTTCTGTTGCCGCGAATACCATTCTTCCCTCGACCGCCCAACAGTTCACGGTGTCCTTCTACGAGCCCGCCGCAGTTGGCGAGGCTCAACCGATCGGAGGATCCGTGGCCGTTCCCGGCGGCATCAACATCACCGGCGGCGGACTGGACATTGGAGGAGGATCGGACCAATTCCAGTTTAGCCACCAAATCCGAACGGGTGATTTCGACGTGCAGGTGCGCGTCGAATCCCTCACTCCTACCGATGTCTGGTCGGAGGCAGGCCTGCTGGCTCGCGAAACGCTGGCTCCCGGAAGCCGTTTCGCGGGAACCCTCGCGACGCCTTCCATCAGCGGCGCCTACTTTCAATATCGAGCCACCAACAACGGAGTCGCCGGGACCCTGGGCTCGTTCCCCGTGAATTATCCCAAAACCTGGCTCAGACTAAAACGAGAGGGAAATGCGTTCACCGGTTTCGCTGGCTGGGACGGCCAGCACTGGAGGACTCTGGGCAGAACCAACCTCTCTCTGCCACAGAGCCTCTACCTGGGCTTCGCTGCTTCGAGTCATCGCACGAATCAGACCACCACGGCGGCTTTCCGCGATTTTTCTAACGTGACGAGCGCGAGCACCGCACCTCTCACGTCCTCTGTGGAACCGCTCGGCCAAAGTAGCCGTCGCACCAGCCTGGTGATCTCCGAGATTATGTACCATCCGGCGGACCGAGCCGATGGTCGCAATCTCGAGTTTGTAGAACTCTTCAACGCGCATGACATCCCGCAGGATATCAGCGGCTGGCGGTTGGACGGGGCGGCGGACTACGTCTTTCCGATTGGAACCATTCTGGCACCAGGGACTTTTTTGGTCGTGGCGGCTTCGCCTGCCGACCTCTCCGCTGTCACCGGTTTGAATGGAGTCTTAGGGCCTTTCTCCAATACGAATGCCCTCCCTAACTCCGAAGGTGTTATCCAACTTCGAAATCAGATGGGAGCCGTCTTCCTGGAAGCCCATTACAGCTCGGAGTCGCCCTGGCCGGTGGCCGCCGATGGTGCCGGCCATTCGCTCGTGCTCGCCCGCCCCTCCTACGGTGAACGCGAGGTCGAAGCCTGGGCCGCCAGTGATCAAGTGGGCGGCTCCCCCGGAAGCCAGGAATCCGTCACCGTCGATCCCCTGGATCACGTCGTGATCAATGAGTATCTGGCGAATCCGGGACCAGACCGCACGGACTTCGTTGAGCTCTACAATCACAGCTCGGTGGCGGTGGACATCTCCGGCTGCCTGCTCAGCGATGCCGCCCACACCAATAAATTCAAAGTGCCCTTTCCAACAGTCCTGCCACCGCGAGGATTTGTCGCTTTCCATCAAGCAAGTTTGGGGTTCGCCCTCAGCTCCGCGGGCGAAACGCTCTACTTGCGCAATCCCTCCGGAACCCGGGTGCTGGATGCGGTCCGCTTCGAAGCGCAGGCCCACGGAGTATCGTCCGGACGCCAACCCGACGGAGCTCCGCGGTTCACTGAACTCGCCTTCCCGACTCCCGCTGAAAACAACACCCCCCCCTATCCGCGTAGCGTGGTCATCAACGAGATCATGTACCACCCCATCTCGGGTGAGAACGACGACCAATATGTGGAACTCTACAATCTCGGCTCCAACACCGTAAGCCTGGCCGAATGGCAGCTGTCCGGTGGGATTCGCTACACGTTTCCTGCCGAAGCCTCGGTAGCACCCAACAGCTATGTCGTGGTGACGCGAAGCATCGAGCGTATGCTCGCTCGGTATCCCGCCCTCAGCAGCAATCAGGTCTATGGCGATTTCCAGGGTAGCCTCTCCCGACGCGGCGAGCGCATCGCCCTGAGCATGGCTCTGCCCCTTTTCTCCACCAACAATGCCGTGGTGACGACTCAGATGGGACAGGTGCTGGTGGATGAAGTCAGCTATCGAGATGGCGGACACTGGGGACAATGGTCCGACGGGGGTGGCAGCAGCTTGGAGTTGAAGGATCCTCGCAGTGACAACCGGCTGGCGGCCAATTGGGCTGATAGCGATGAAACCAAAAAGGCACCCTGGACCTCGGTGGAAGTGCGGGGCGTGCTGGACAACGGGACCTCCTCGGCGGATCGGTTTCATACCTTGCTCCAAGGACGGGGAGAATGTCTCATCGACAATGTGGAGGTGCGCACTGTAGCCGGTGTCAACGTCCTGACCAACTCAACCTTCGAAACGAGTGCGGCCGGTTGGACCGCCGAGGGCACCCAATCAGCCTCTTCCTGGGAACCGACCGAAGGATTCAACAGCAGCGGGTCTTACCACGTCCGTGCGGTGGATCGCGGCGACAACCAAGTGAATCGGATTCGGGCTCGCATCGCTCCCACGCAGCTCCCCAATCGTACCAACACCATTCTCGCCAAGGTGCGCTGGCTGCGCGGGCATCCGGAGATTTTGTTTCGGCTGAGCGGCAATTGGCTGGAGGCCGCCGTGCGCATGGATCTGCCCACGAACCTGGGCACGCCCGGCGCCCGGAACAGCCAGACGGTGGCGAACTCGGGCCCAGCCATCAGCGAGGTCACCCACAACCCGCCTGTTCCTGCGGCAGGCGAATCGGTGGTCGTGACCGCGCGAGTTCACGATCCGGATGACGTCACTGCCGTGGAACTCCGCTACCGGATCGACCCGAGCACGAATATCGTGAGCATTCCCATGACCGACGATGGCAGCGGAGGCGACTCGGTGGCGGGGGACGGCCTTTACGCCGCGACCCTGCCCGGGCAACCGCTCAACGCCCTCATCGCCTTTCATGTGTGGACCACGGACGACGCCCTACCCCGCGCCTCCGCCACCTTCCCGCCGGATGCCCCGAAGCACGAGGGCCTGGTTCGTTTCGGAGAAACTCTGCCGCCGGGAAATCTCCCTTCCTATCGATTCTGGATGACGCGGGCGGCTTTCACAGCCTGGGATACACGAAACAACCTGAACAACACCCTTAACGATGTGACCTTCGTCTTAGGGAACCACCGGGTCATCTACAACGCCGGGGCGACCTACGCCGGCAGCCCGTACATCGGGCCGAGTTTCGATACGCCGACGGGAAGACTGTGCGGCTACACCGTAGAGTTTCCCAGCGATCAGCCTTTCCTGGGAGACACCGCGCTGGTTCTGGATTGGCCGGGCGGACATGGCAACGAAACCACCGGCATCCAGGAGCAGATGGCTTACTGGATCGCTCAACGGATGAACCTGGCCTACAGCCATCGCTACTTCATTCGTCTGACCGTCAACGGCGTTACCGACATGCAGCGAGGCGGTGTATTTGAGGCTGCGCTGCAGCCGGCCGCCGAGTTTCTCGAGCAATGGTCGCCCGGAGATAGCGAGGGCGACTTCTTCAAAATTGACCGCGCCTTCGAATTCGACGATGGCGGCAACCGGGTCGCCGATCCCGAGCCCCAGCTGCGGATTTATCGGACTCCCGACCTCGTCAATGGCGGGTTCAAAAAGAAGACCGAGACCTATCGCTGGTATTGGATGAAGCGATCCTTCGAGAGCGCCAACGATTACACCAATCTGTTCGTTGCCGCCGATATCCTGAACGCGACCGGCCCGGAACCCTACACCTCCCAAACCGAGGCACTGATCGATGTGGATCAATGGATGGGGATCTTCGCGGTAGAGCATATCATCAACAATTTCGACAGCTGGGGTCATGACATCGGGAAGAACATGTACATGTTCAAGCCGCAGAACGGTCGCTGGCAGATCTACATGTTCGACCTCGACTGGCTGATGCTGGTCGCCGCCGGCAGTTATCCCCCACAGAGCGGACCTCTCTTCATCGCCGACGATCCGACCGTCACCCGAATGTATGGGCATCCACCGTTCCGCCGTGCCTACCTGCGAGCCGTCCAGACCGCCGTCGACGCCGCCTTTGATCCCTCCCAGTACGAACCGGTGATGGATGCGAAATACGCTTCATTGGTCGCCAACGGAGTCAACCGTGTCGACGGTCAGCCGCTGGACAACCCCGCCGCGCTCAAAACCTGGTTTAGGCAGCGCCGGACCTTCCTGGTCTCCCAGCTAAGTCCGGCAGCTGCTTCGTTCGCCATCCTCAATAACGGGGGCCGGGACTTTACCACCAATGGCGCCTTCGCCACCCTGGTAGGCACCGCTCCCTTGAGCGTTCGCGGCATCCGGGTCGATGGAGTCGATGCACCCATCCGGTGGACGACCTTAACGAACTGGTCCATCCGGGTGCCCTTGGCTCCTGGCACCAATCAGCTGAGTTTGGCGGCTTATGACCTGGCGGGTCAGGCGCTGCCCCAGCTAAGCGACAGCATTAAGGTTGTGTCCAGCGCCGCGCTGCAATCGGCCGTCGGCTCCGTGGTGATCAACGAGATCATGTATCATCCGGCTCGCGCCAACGCGGAGTATGTGGAGATCTACAATCGCTCGGCGACCAGCGCGTTCGCCATCGGCGGATGGCGGCTGGATGGGATCGACTTCACCTTCCCGGAGGGCACCGTGCTCGACAAGAACAGCTTCGTGGTGGTGGCGAAGAATCGGGATGACTTTGCGCGAACCTACGGCGGGGCGATCGCCTTGGCGGGGCTGTTCACCGGCGAATTCGATCGAACCGGAGGGACCCTGGCCTTGGTGGCACCGGGAGACTCCCCAAGCCAGGATGTGGTGATCGATCAAGTCACCTATGAGAGCACCGCCCCCTGGCCTCTGCAAGCGAGTGGGACCGGCCGCTCGATCCAACTCGTGGATGCCAGCCGCGACAACTCGCGAGTCGCCAATTGGTCCGACGGCTCAGCCTTGGTGCCGGCTCGCCTCCCGACACCCGGGACCACCAACTCCGTCGCCCGTGCCTTGCCGGAATTTCCGACCATCTGGCTCAACGAAGTGCAGCCGCATAACGTCGCGGGGCGCCGGGACGATGCCGGGGACAACGATCCCTGGCTGGAGCTCTACAACAGCGGCAGCTCCGCGATCAGCCTGAAGGGGTGGCACCTGACCGACAGCTACACAGATCTCACGCGCTGGGCATTTCCGACCAACACGATCCTCAACCCGGGGCAATTCCTGATCGTGTGGCTGGATGCCGAACCCGAGGAATCGACCCCATCGTCACCTCACGCCAGCTTCCGCCCTTCTCCCGAGTCCGGCTCCCTCGCCCTGGTATTTCCGCTGCAGGGTCAACCGGCGGTGCTCGACTATCTAAACTATCAAGGCATCCGGGCGGATGCGTCCATTGGATACCATCCGGACGGCCAGACCGGCCCTCGGCGCTCGTTCTTCTTCCCCACGCCGGGCAGCGCGAACAATCCGAGCGTGTCGGCCTTACCGATCTTCATCAACGAGTGGATGGCCGCCAACACCTCCTTTTTAGCCGATCCGGCCGACGGTTTGTATGACGACTGGCTGGAGCTCTACAATCCCAACGACGTGCTCGTGGATCTGTCGAGCTACGCGTTATCCGACCGTCCGATCCTGGTGGATCCCCGGTATAACCTGCCCGCCGGGACGACGATTCCGGCCAAAGGATTCCTGCTCGTGTGGGCCGACAGCAACCCCGGCCAGAATACCGTGAACGGCCTGGATCGACATACCGGTTTCCGAATCAACCAAGAAGGCGAAGGCATCTGGCTGTTCGCACCGGATGGTAGTGTGGTGGACACGGTGCAATTCGGCTTGCAGTCGGACAATATCAGCGAGGGGCGCTGGCCCGATGGCGGTTCGGATCGCTTCTTCATGACCCGGCCCACCCCGCGTGCCGCCAATGTGATATCCGACACCCCTCCGGTGGCGCCGCGCATTTTGAGCGCCGGCGTTACGGCGCAGGGCACCTTCCAAATCAGCTGGAGCGCCGAGGTTGGGAAGCAGTATCGCGTGCAGTACCGCGACGCCTTGGCGGGCGGATCATGGATCGATCTCCCGACGGTCCAAGCCACGGAGACAACGGCCTCAACACTGTTGCCCGTGGAACAGCAACCACAACGATTCTATCGCGTTCTCCGACTGCTGCCGTAAGGGGTAGGTCGTAGGTGGTAGGTGGTAGGTGGTGGTGCTAGGTGTCGGGTGGCACTTGGGTCATCATCACTCATAACTCATCACTTCTGTTGTGCCGGGCGGCCAAGGGCCTCGTGTCGCGACCCCAGCGGGGTCGTAGAAAATAGCCGGGGGTGCGAGCACCCCCGGAACCGCAAAAAACACCAAGCATCGCGCAGCGATGCCACCGTCCCTACGGATCACGGAAGCCCTCTACCGCTTTTCGGCACGCCAGCCTTTTCCAACCGACCCACCTACCCTCTGGCCTCTTCCCACTAACAACCTCCCTTCGATCCGTGTGATCCGCGTGATCCGTGGGCAACAACTCGGTTCGGATTTCGATGGCTGAAGCCAAGGTCTGCTCACCGTCTGCCTTAGCGCAGGGCTTCGGCTTTAGCTGTTTCCACAAGGAGAACATCGAACCCAGTGTCGACTTTATAGGGTTGAATCTTTTGAGATTCGGGGAATGTTAGGACCAGTGACGAGCGAGGCCGCCCCGTAGTCGACCCGAGTCCCAACGGGACTCCTCGCCACTCCATTTTTTTCTGGACCCATTGCACCCATTAATTGCTACAGACACGGTCGCACATCGCTGGCGGCTTTTCGATGTCGGCCGTTCGAAGCGATGTTGTCGATGCACTACGACCATTCGGTTGGCCTCACCAAATTCCAACTCGCACACCACTCCCCGCCCGAGTCGGTCAGTTCTGGCGTTCTCCGTTAGACTGATGAGAACGAGCCTTTTCCTCCTTTCATTGCTGTTGGTGGTATCCTCAGCCCCTCTTTGTGCCGAGGAACCGCAGAAATGGGGCGAATCTGGCGCTTACACTAAATGGCTTCGCTATGCGTATGAAACCCGCGTCAAATATGAGTTCGTCAAATTCCTTCCAACGATTGAACAGTTTCCCAAGTTGCTCGAACTGGCCCGGCTTACGGATGCTACGCCAAAGCTCATTCACGATCGACAGATAGCCGTCAGCCAGCTGCGGACGATCTCCCGCTGCAACTTCGAGAAGTATCTGTACGCCAACTCCGATTTCGAGGCGGAGCATCGTGCCGCGATTGAGAAATGGCAGCGTTGGTGGGACGTTTACGGTAAGGATTACGCGGAGCGCTTTCGGCACGTTGGCAAAACGTATCCCAAAGCGTGGGCACGACTTCCCGGAACCCTACGCCTCAAATGTCCCACATACCCTCTCCTCCTGCCCGAATCCTGGTCGACAACTTTGAGCTTTCGATCCGGAGACTATTGGGGTGTTACAACAGAGGAGATCCGATTTTCGGTGTCGAAGAGTCGATCACAACTCACACGGAAGTATTCGCACGGAATGCCCGGAAGCTCGGGGTGGAAGCACGAAGAGTGGAAAAATCTAACATACGATGAAGCACAGCAGTTCCTGGCGATGATCATCTATGCAGTCGACAATCCGTGGTTGTTCGCGAATGAGTCGATCGTCAAAGGTCGATCCAAAGATGAGATCGGCTCGATACGCGGCCGCCCGAGACAGTGGTCAAACTATTGGCCGCACGTCAGCTGGACTGGAATTCTGGACGCATCCGGCAACATCGTCGTCAATGACGACGTCCGGAATTGGCACAGCAGCGACTACGATCGATACAATAAAACCAATTTCGACAGCTCAACCGGCGTCGCCTATCGCGTGCTATTGAAAGCGTTTCCCGACCCGAGCTGGCGTCCATCCCGCAGCCGATGGATTGCGGCCGCCGCTCCAAAAGGCGAAGAACCGAGCGAAGCACCCGAATGAGAAATGTCTTCTCCGCGGCTTTGACGTTTTAAAACTCGGGCCCCTCCCCATCGACACCCTCCCTTCGATCCGTGTGCTCCGCGTGATCCGCGGGCAAAACCTCGGTTCGGGTTGCAGGAGCCGCTCGTCCCCATCCCCCACCCTCTCTGCGATCTTCCCGTCTCTGCGGCTTAAATTCGGTCGGTCCCGCTCTCAGCCTAGGCCCACTTCCCCGGAATCGGCTTGCAGTGTCAGGCACACCCGGCAATATCACCCCTCGCCGGACGGACCGGTGCGACAGGTTGCTTCCATAGCTCAAATGGATAGAGCAGCGGTTTCCTAAACCGTTGATCCAGGTTCAATTCCTGGTGGGAGCACCAACCTTAAGCCACCGATGTTTCGGACTGACCTGAAACACGACCTCCTCCCGGTTTCCACTCGGCCAAAAACTCCAGATCGGCCTCGACCGCCGCGCGCTCAAAGGGTGCCAGGCGATCCAAGGCACCCAACTGCCGCTGAATCCAACTACACAACGGAGCAAGGTCACCAACCTTGAGTGGTAAAAGGTTCTCCACGATCAATGGAAGAGCGCCTCCACACGGGATACTAGCCTCCGGCGGCACCATTCCGTGGAACCAACCGACCGGCAACGCCGAAATGTCCAGCCCCGGATGACTTGCCCACCACAACAGCCGAGCGAGTGGCAAACGAAGTCCAGCGGTTCTCCTGACCTCGGATCCCGGCATCTCCCAGCCCACGTCCGGGGTTTCACGCAGTCCCAGCCAGAGCTCCCCTTCCCCATATCGCCAGGCGAGCGACGGCCGCGGACCCGCCCACGTTCCGGCCCGATTGAACCGTGGCTTCAACTCACGCAGAAGCGCAGCCTCCCGCGCCAAGGCCGCCTGCTCCGATTCTTGAATCTCCCAGTCGACCTGAACCACCAACCCGAGCATCCGCAGCTGACGCTTGGGCAATCGATCGGGGTTCGCCACGCGATAGCTGTTCAACCGCTTGCGCAGGCTCTTGGCTTTCCCCACATAGACAACGGTCCCAGACGCATCCCGCATGAAGTAAACGCCCGGGGCCGACGGGAGGTTCAGGAAAAAGTCTCGGCCCAGCCGCTCCACCAAGGGACGGCTGTCCGGAAAGAGAAGTCGCTGCGCCGACGCCACGCTTGGATTCAAACGAGAACCACGACCGAATGCCAGACCATCTCAAGAAAATTGAAACTTCCTTGCCCCGACTCGAGTCCTTGTTGAGACATGAGAACAATACTCGCCCTCTGCACCCTGACTCTAGGACTCTCCCTCACCACCCAGGCCGGCCCCATCGTGAAGGGGTCCGTCCCTCCCGACGCCGGATGGGTCGCTCATCTGGACCTGGATCGGCTCCAAAACTCCAAATTGGGCGCTGCCCTAATCAAATCTTTCATCGAACCTAAGGCGCTCGAAATGTCGGATGCGCTGAGCAGCTCCTTCGGAATCGACCTCGATTGGCGGAAGATCCACGCGATCACGGCCTACGGAAAGCAACTCGCCAAGAACCCGGAAAAGGATGCCGTCTTTTTGGTGCAGTCGGACCTCCCGCTCCAGGCGACCATCGATCAGCTGACGGCTGCTTTGAAGGGCAACGGTGCGGGTGCCAAAGGACTGTCCTTCACGCGAAGTCAGATCGATGGCTTCGAGCTGCTCGCCCTCAACCAAGACGCCTACCTGTCGCTAGCCACCACCAATCTGCTCGTGTTGAGGAAGACGAAGGAAGCCGTGACCCGTGCCCTCAGCCAATTGAAAAATCTGACGGCTCCGGGCGCGAAGACATCCTTGATGGATGAAACGTCGGGCACTGACCTTCCCCTCGCGTGGGTGGCAGCGAGTGGCGCTCTCGCCGATGGGTTAGAACTACCTCCACAGGCACAGGTCCTGAAGAAAACCGACGGACTGCGACTGAGCGTCAGCGAAGTGACCGAAGACCTACTGGCCAAGCTGACATTCAAAACCAAGACGGTGGAGGTCGTGGAGCAGCTTCAGCAGGCGCTGCAGGGTATCTTGGCTCTCGCCACCCTCGGAACCTCCGAGGACAAGCGAGCGCAGCAGTTGCTCAAAGGAATCCGGGTGGAGCGCAAGGATCAGGATGTCGAGGTCGGGTTCCGCCTCCCGTTGGCTGAGGTTTCCAAGTGGATGGAGCCCAAGGCCAAGAAACAACGCGCCGCCCGGCAGTGACGTGGTCCGTCGGAGGAACGGATGGGTCTCACACAGGGAGCACAGTGGTCACAGAGGGAAGCCCGAAGTGACCGCCAAAAAGGATGTGGTGGCCCGCGGATCACACAGACCACACGGATTAAAACGGGACGGCGGAGTCCTCAGCGGTTGGTCCCTTCCGTGTGGTCCGCGTGGTCCGTGGGCAACACCTTCCTCGGGCAGCGGGTTTCCTCGTTGTGGCTTTGTGCCTTCGTGTGAGGTATCCGGTTGCCCCTCCGAACGCTCCTACCGCGCCCGTTTCATGAGGGCCTCGATGTCTTTCACCTCGATGGGAATATCCGCCATGAGATCTTCGTTACCTCCGTGGCGAACCACGATGTCGTTTTCGAGGCGAACCGCGAAGCCCTCCTCGCGAATGTAGATACCCGGCTCGACGGTCATCACCCAACCCTCTTGCATCGGCTCGGTGGTGAACCCGACATCATGAACATCCAACCCCAGGGGATGCCCGACGCCATGCATGAAATATTTTTTGTAGGCCGGCCGATCCGGATCCTGCTTCCGAATGTCCGCCTTGCTGATCAACTTCAGTCCCAAGAGTTCTTCCTGCATCATCAATTCAGCATCCTTCTGCCACTCGATCGGGAGCTTACCCGGAGCGGCCAGCTCGCTCACCCCGCGCATGACCCGGAGAACTGCGTTGTAGACATCCTTTTGCCGACGGGTGAAACGGCCGCTCACCGGGATCGTGCGTGTCATGTCGGACTGGTAGTTTCCGTAGCTGGCGCCAACATCGATCAGGAGCAGCTCTCCCTTTTGACAGACTTGATCGTTGTCCAGGTAATGCAGGACGCAGGCGTTCATGCCGCTCCCGATGATCGGAGTATAAGCAAAGCCTCCCCCACCCCGGATGAATTCGTGCGCGAACTCCGCCTCGACTTCCATCTCATTGACACCGGGCTCCACAAAGCGCAGGACCCGCCGGAACCCGCGCTCGGTCAGCCGACAAGCCTGGCGCATCATCTCGATTTCCGCCGGCGATTTGACCACCCGGAGTTGATGCATCAACCGAGCCAGCCGCTGATAGGAATGCAGGGGAAACCGCTGCTGTAGGTCCCGGATGAACCGAGCATCCCTGGTCTCCACCTCAATCACCGCGCGCTTGTGCTCGTTGGAGTTGAGATACACGTGCTCGCACTCGCACATCAGCCGACGCAACATCATCGGAAACTCCGACAGCCAATGGACATTTTTGATTCCAGTCCGTTCGCGCGCCTGCTGCTTGGTGAGCTTGTGTCCTTCCCAGATGGCAATGTGATCATTCGTCTCGCGAAGGAAAAGAAGCTCACGGTGCTTGGGATCGATCGCGCCCGGGTAAAGCAAGAGGATACTCTCCTCTTGGTCCACCCCCGTCAGGTAGAATAAATCCGCATTCTGCCAAAGTCGCAGGCTGCCATCCGCGTTGGTGGGCAGGATGTCGTTGGCGTTCACGATGGCCAACGAGTTCGGGAGCATCATCTGAGCTAGCCGGAGCCGGTTGCCCACGAACAGTTCCGACGGAATCGCATGATATCGCATAGTTCTTCAATAAAACACAGACGGGAGACAAGGACGTTAGACGCGCCCGATGCCTTGTCTTAACCGGAAGAGGCTTCAGGGGCAATGGAGAAGAGGGTGAGCCGGGATAGGAAGGGGCCAGAGTTTTAAACCGCAATGGACGCGATGGACGCGATGGGACAACCAGAAGGAAGGAAAAACCAGGACTCTTCTTTCTCCTCGGACATAGCGTCCTTTGCGTCCATCGCGGTTCAATAAATCGGCCGTCCCTTGGCCATGTCCTCCCGATGGGCCGGCACCGCCCAAACTACAATTGTAGCGTCGTCCGTCCCTGGACGATTCGCCAGCCCGAGCGCGGCGGGTCCCGATGGTCTCACGCCAATCTCATTGAACCAGGCCCGAGGGACTGAGAACTGAACCGCTGTGGACGGGAAGGCCGCAGAGCGGAAATCCGATTCCCTTGTTCGCCCCCCTGCATCCGTTTGATTCTTTTGTCCTTTTGCGTTTTTTGCGGCTAATGAGGGAGCCCCTGCGGACAAGCCTCGTTTGTTTAGGTTAACAGATCTTTTCATATTTCAGCGGTCGACCCATTCTTTGTTCGACCCTTCGATACGGAGGAGGCCGGTAATCTCCTGTCCGTCGCGAAGGACGATGTAAGCATCAGCCCCCGCCACGCTGTCCCAGCGCAGCCTCGCCTTTCCCTGGGCCACCGTGATCCCCGAAGCCAGCGATCGGATCCCCTGCGGTCCCACCGCCACCACGGAATATTGATGCTTTCCCGTTCCATCATCCGAGATCACGCGTGGTGCATTTGGCACCCCCATGGCGGTCGCAACCACCCTTCCGCCCCAGATCTGAAGTGTCTCTTCGGCATACGGGAGCCCGCCGCCGCCATAGCCGCCACCGCCCAACGACATCATCCCCTGCCCGATCAGGGCATCGGTCAAAGGTTCGGGATGGTGGGGCCGGAACGTTTGAAAGCGCAGCCGGCCGGGGTGATTACCCCCCGTCAACAGGTCAGGCGCCATTTCCGTGGGCTCCAGGCTTTCTCCTTGAATGATGGACATCTGCCGCCAGGCACCCTGAACCCAAATATTCCAGGAGATATGGCCCGGAGTCCGACGTAGGGATCCATTGGTTTCCAAGGCATGAAATCGATCATCAAACGGATCATCGATCTCTCCTTTGATCAACCGGCTGCGCACCCAAAGCCCACCGGGCCCATCGCCCAAGGATCGGGCATAGATTCCGCGAGGAATCTGCTGAGCCTCATACCCCCGCTCCCATTCCTGGCCGGTGTCCGACACAATCAGTTCCCTCCGCACCACCAGCCGATCGACATCGATCTCCTTCTTGAGCCGAGCATTCTCCTGCTCGAGCAGTTCAACTCGTCGCCTCAAACTGTCGAGGTCACGCTTCAGGTTATCAAGGGCGTCATCAGCGCGTGCCCCAGTGACACCGCCAATGAGGCAGACGGCTACTACACACGCATTCCATGGACTACGCATAGTTCCTGCCTTTGATCGAGGTTGTTGGTTGGTGGATGTTCGCTGGACAATCCAAGTTCGAGCCCAGCGGAACCTAGGCTGGTTGTTGGCCGATTGTCACCTCGAATTCGTTAAACTGACAAAGGAGGATAGGTTGCCCCCGAACCACCGCACACACGCGAAAGGAGACCAACTTCTGAAAGACTCCGAAGACCAACACCACTCCCAGCGTTGCTTGGGGGAGCTGTTAGGGCTCTGCAACTCCTTTTAGTTTCGCGTGTTTAGCGTGTTTCGCGGGCCATTCATTTTCCTGTTTAAGTTAAAGGGCGCGGCAGTATCCTGGAGGAGGCTTGCTGGAGAGTGTCGAAGGCACTCGCCAGCCCGAATGCAGCCAGCGGTTTAGCACAACTATGGCCACCGACCCTTTCAACTTCGTCACGACTCGCTGGAGCCTGGTGCTCTTGGCTGGCGAGGGATCGGAGCTGGCCATGGGAAAGCTGGCCGAGTCCTATCGAATTCCCCTGCATACCTATATCACGGCCTTAGGCTACGCGCAGGAAGCCGACGATCTCGTCCAGGATTTCTTCGCCAGTAAGTTCCTTAAGGAGGGTTTCCTCCACAACACCCAAAAGGGAGACCGAAAGTTTCGGACCTTCCTGAAGGCGTGCGTCCGCCACTTCATTATCGACACCAAAGATCCCTGCCGACGGCGCCGAGCCCCAGGTGATCGACCCGGCGATCTGAGCCTCGAAATCGAAACCGACGACGGTACCTTCACGCAACAGTTTGCCGCCAGGGAGGTGGCAGCAGATCTGGCTTGGGACCAGGCCTGGGCCAGAGAACTCCTGCAGCGAGCCCGGGAAAAGCTCGAAGGCGAATGCGAACGCGCGAGCAAAGTGGAGCTGCTCCATCAGTTCTATCGCGTGCTGGACGAAGAACCCGATGCCCCGTCGCGAAGGGATGTGGCTCAAGCCTGCCAGATGACCGAGGGAGCGGTCGGAGTCGCCTTCTATCGCATGCGGGAAAGGCTCAAAGCGCTCCTGGTGGATGAGATTCGTGAGACAGTTACGAATCCTAACGACTGGATGGAAGAGCAACGTCATCTCGTGTCGGTGTTCTCCGTCCCGTATCATCGGAGCGACCTCCCGGATCCCCTCCGCTGAGATGCCTACGCCCATCCAAAATTCTCCGCGCTGTTCCAGATGCGGCAGCATGCTCGAGCACGGAGGCTGCGTGCGATGTCTGCTCGCCGAAGCGGGCCAGATTGCCCCCATCGGTCGCCGGCCCCTGTGGGAGGAGTCCGACGAGATCGACCACTGTCTCCAGATCATGGACGATTTTGCGCTCATTCGGCCGCTCGGCAAGGGCGGCATGGGTGAAGTCTTTCTGGCCCGACAACTGACCACGGGACGACTGGTTGCCATTAAACGACTGGCTCCTCAGGTCGATCGTGCCCGGGTGGATCGCGAAGCTGCGGCGCTGGCTGCGTTGAATCACCCGAACATCGTGGGAATTGTCCAACGCGGCGAACACCAGGGATGTGCCTACCTGGCCATGGACTATATCGAAGGAGACAACCTGGCCGAAAGGATGGCCTCCGCTCCCCTCCCCATGACGGAGATCATCCGAGCGCTCCGCTCAGTGGCGCGGGCTTTGGCCTATGCACATGGAAAGGGAGTGTTGCACCGTGATCTTAAGCCACAGAACATTCTCATCGATCCGAATGGCGACCCCCACCTAACGGACTTCGGAGTGGCACACCTCGACAACCAGCCCACTCTCACCGAGACGAATGCGATCATCGGCACTCCGAGTTACTCGGCCCCAGAGCAGCTTGATCCGCAGCTCGGCCCGGTCTCGCAGCGCACGGACATCTACGGACTCGGTGCCACACTCTATCATCTCCTCACTGGGAACCCTCCGTTCCGGGGGGAGACTTTGCAACAGATCTGCCACCAGATCATCACCGTCGATCCCATTTCGCTTCAGCGGTTGAATCCGTCGATCCCGCTCGATTTGGAGGTCATCTGTCTCGCCTGCCTGGAGAAATCGCCAACCCGACGCTATCAATCCGCCGGCGAGGTCGCCGACGAGCTCGATCGCTGGCTGGAGAACCGCCCCATCCTCCGTCGTCCAGCCGGCGCTCGTGAACGACTGCAGCGCTGGTCGTATCGACATCCGGCGCTGGCTGGGTTGTCGGCTGTGACCGCCTTGCTGACTCTGTTAGGCATCAGCGGAATCCTCTGGCAATGGACGATCGCGCATGAAGCAAACCGAAAGCTGGAAAGGGAGATCTCCCGCGCGCGACGCGAGCTCGCGGAACAGCATTTTCGATCCGGAGATACTCCCGAAGCATTGCGAACCCTCTCCCGACACCTCCGAGACCAGCCCGGTGATCCATCGGCGGCGAGCCGCCTCTGGGGTGCCGTGGCGCGACGGGGATGGGCCCTGCCCCACTCGGCGGTTCAAATCCCCGATCTCATTGCCGCCGGGCTGCTCCATCCGAACGACGTCGAACTCGTCCTCCTTACCGCCAAGACGGTCACCTCTCCCAGCTTCGATCTCCAAATTTACCAGGGGCACTCCGGTGCTCGCACATTCGGACCCAGCGCCGTGGGCGGACAAAACGGAAGCTGGGGCTTCTCACCGAATGGAGACGCATTCGTAACCCTTTTCGAGAACCGCCTTCAGATCTGGGAGACGAAAGCCTGGTCGTCTCTGAGCCTCACACCTCCACCTGCTCCGACACTCCTGGATTTCGCCTGGCACCCCACCCAACCCCTGTTCTTTTGGGGGGAAGGGTCTAACGTTCTCACGGCGCAGCTAGAGAACCTGGCCGTCAAAGAGCACCACTCCCTACGCCGCTTTTCCGCTCCCACCAACCTGACCTCACTATCGCTGTCGCTCGATGGAAACATTCTCGCGATCGGCGATGCCCGGGGCTCGGTTCGAACGTGGGACACTCGATCCATGGAACTTAGCCTCCAGCTAAATACGGGAGACAGCCCAGTGCGCGCGGTTGCCATCCTGCTCTCGCCCCCACGTGTGCTGGCAACGTTCACTCGTCCTGCCTCCCTCCCTCGTCCTTCCCGTCGAAACATTGAGAAAATCACCGGGATGTGGGAATGGCCGTCCGGACGTCCTCTGGCCTTCTTCACCAATAGCAGCTTGGGTCACGCCAGCTCGGCTACCAACTACGTGATCCTGTCAGCCGGTTCAGACGTTCAC
This sequence comes from Verrucomicrobiales bacterium, assembly GCA_016793885.1. Lineage (NCBI taxonomy): Bacteria > Pseudomonadati > Verrucomicrobiota > Verrucomicrobiia > Verrucomicrobiales > Verrucomicrobiales bacterium. Next base: position 3,032 of record JAEUHE010000060.1, on the reverse strand, counting down.
CTGATTGAGACGACCCGAGGTGATCGACTCAAGGCCTGGACGAACGCCGTGTCACCGGGGTTTAACTCAGACGGGCACTACCTGGGATTGGTTGAGGACCACACGCGCTTCACTTGGATCAACGTGGAAACACTCGGGCCGTGCGGCGACCCCATCCGCCATCCCTGGCCGCTGGAACTGCCGTCGTTCTCGCTCAAATCTGGAAAGGCGCTGATTCCGACGAGCCGGGGAGACGCAACCGTTTGGAACTCGCCTCAAACCAACACGCTGCCCTCGCGTATCGGGAGCAATGTCGTGCGGTTTGCCAGCCATCCCCAGGAGCCCTGGATCCTGGTGGCCGAAGGTCGCCTCCTCCGCTGGATCCAACCGCCTGATCGAGAGAGGGCCTCCGCCTCCCTCAACGGCTCATCGTTGTCACTGGCCATCGCCCCTCATGGAAACTGGGTCGCGGCGGGCGGGAGCAGGGGGCGATTCAGCTTACTCCACGGAGATTCCTTGCGTCTGTCGTGGGAACGAACCGTCGATACCAACGGCATCCAAACACTCGCGTTTAGCCCAGACGGCACTCGCCTCGCTGGTGGAACCCATTCCGGAATGTTTTATCAATGGTCAGCCCTCGGCACGAATCCCACGCTGGTTTCGTTGGATCTGAGCCAGGGGGCTCCCCAAACCTACGGACGCCACGACGTGCATGCCATCCGTTACCACCCCCGTTTGTCAAAAATAGCGGTGGCCTGCGGCAATGGCCTCGTCTATCTACTGGAATCAGGAACGACGAACGTGATTCATCGTCTCCCGCACGATGACGTTCCCGTCTTTGATGTGCGCTTCAGTCCGGATGGACAACGGTTCGCCATCGCATCCTTCCGAGGTTACGCTCAAGTGTATGAGACGGAGTCGGGCCGTCCTCTCGGGTCGAGACTGGCACACGACGGTGCCGTGATGTCCGTGGATTTTAGCCCGGACGGGACGCGGCTGTTGACTGCTTCGGACGACGAACGGGCTCGCGTCTGGGACCTCACGACAGGACACGTGCTCTCCGTAGCAAAAGGCCACCGGAAAACGGTCTTTAAAGCGCTGTTCTCGCCCGCGGGGGATCAGTTCCTAACCACATCGGCCGACGGTTCCGCTCGGATCTGGGAGACAACCAGCGGCTTACCGTTGGACGAACCTCTCCCCCACGCTTCACCGGCCAACTCCTTTATCGCTTGGCTAAGCCCCCGTTCCATCGCTGTACTGGCGCCTGGAAATCCTGTGCTGCTCTACCCGCTACCTGAATTCCAAGGGCCGGCACCTGCTTGGTTTATGACGGTGGCGGATTCGCTTTCGGGATTGGCTTCCCGCCGATCCAGTGCTGAGGAACTGCTCAAACTTAAGGCTGAACTCAGGGAAATCACCAATCCAGGCCCGTGGGAAGCATGGGGCCAGTCCCTATTGGCTCCCTAGCAGCGCATGCCGGACGAATCCTGACGTCCCCAACAACCCCGAGTGTAGGAGCCCGCCCGAACTATGGAGTGCTGGAGCCCTCTACAGCTTTAGCACCCCCCGGAGGGGGATCCCAGCTCCGCTGGGAAAGGCAAAGCGGTAGAGGTCTACCGCACTCCATATCTTCCGCCATCGCCTGTAACGTTTGGAAGGCAGCCTCGTGTACGGAGTGTGTCCCCGATTGGGACAGGGCAAAATCATCGCTCCCAGCGGCGGGAGTATGACCAAAGCGCGACGAAAGCATGAACCAAAAGCGAGATCGGCGACCAACCGCTGGCGGGATTAGCCTTGTTCGCGGCAGGAAAAATCGATAGGGTATAAGATAGCAATCACGTTTATGTTCTCGCCTCATCCTTGCGTTACGGGAGTCGACGGCTCGCAGCAGTCATGCGTTCCTCATTCAGCCACGCCGCCCTCGTGCCGGTCCCATCTCGGACCCCGTCCCAAGCGAACTTGGATCTTGGCGCTGGTGATCCTGCTCGCCTGCGCCATGCAGATGCAGTCGGCAGACCAGGCATTCACGATCGGCCTCAACCAAGTCGTTGCGGACGGCATACCCGCGACGGGCGCAGGTCGCATCGAGAACCCGGGGGACACCGACACCTACACATTCACAGGTACTGCGGGCCAGCGGCTTTACTTCGACGAGCGTAGCGGTGCCGGCTGCGATGCGAAGCTGAAGTGGCGCTTAACGGATCCGGATGGGGTTCAACTCTTCAACCAAACCTTCGCCTCGCTCGACCAATGCGGTTCGGGTCCGGACGCTGGAATCCACACGCTCGCGAAGTCTGGTACCTACCGCATCCAAGTCAGCGCGCTCACAGGGGTGACCGACACCTATTCGTTTCAGGTTCATCTCGCCACCCCCCAACAGTTCTCCCTAAACCTCGGCCAGACAGTGACCAACGGATTTCCCTCTCCGGGCGCTGGAAACATCGAAACCCCCGGCGCGACGGATGTCTATACCTTCACCGCGAGCGCTGGTCAGAAAGTTTACTTCGACGAAATGACCGGGGTCGGCTGCAGCCCATTCCTGCGTTGGCGCCTGATCAACCCGCAAGGCGGGCAGGTGTTCGACCAGGTCTTCGCGGCCGTCGATCAGTGCGGATCGGGGCCCGACGTCGGCATCGTCACGCTCACGAACGCCGGCTCGTATTCGCTCACTGTCTACGGCGTTCAGGACTTCATCACGCCGTATGCCTTCCAAATCGTGCCCATCGTTCCCCAGCAGTTCGCGCTCAACCTCGGCCAAACCGTGACCAACGGGTTTCCCGCCGCCGGCGCCGGCAACATCGAATCCCCCGGAGCCACCGACACCTACACCTTCACCGCAACCGCCGGTCAGACTGTCTACTTCGACGAAATGACCGGGTTCGGCTGCAACCCATTCCTGCGTTGGCGCCTGGTCAACCCGCAAGGCGGGCAGGTGTTCGACCAGGTCTTCGCGGCCGTCGATCAGTGTGGATCGGGGCCCGACGTCGGCATCGTCACGCTCACGAACGCCGGCACCTATTCACTCACTGTCTACGGGATCCTGGACTTCACGA
>JAEUHE010000059.1 GCA_016793885.1 Verrucomicrobiales bacterium | reverse complement strand
GACGGCACCGAGCTGCACCTTTTGGATTCGCAGAACCAACCGGTTCCCGAAGGGCAGCCGGGCGAGTTGTTCATCGGCGGGATCTGCCTGGCTCAAGGTTATTTGCACCAACCCGAGCTTACAGCCCAGCGGTTCGTCAGCGTCGCCTTGCCTTTGGCCCCTTCCCCTCGGCGACTCTACCGGACAGGCGACCTGGCGAAACTCCTTCCCGAGGGGGGGCTGCGTTTCCTCGGACGCGCTGACAACCAGGTCAAGATCCGGGGATTCCGGGTCGAGCTGGGGGAGATTGAAACCGTCGTGGGTTCGATGCCCCGCATCAAGGAGTGCGTCGTCGCCGCTCAGGGCGAGGGCGCAGAACGATCCCTGGTCGCCTATGTCGTACCGGCGACTGGCCAGTCGGTCACGTTGGCAGAGGTCCGAGAATTCGCGCGCTCACGCCTGGCGGATTACATGCTGCCGTCGCAACTGTTCACCCTGAGTTCTATTCCACTAACCCCCAGCGGGAAAGTTGACCGGCGAGCCTTAGCTACTCTTTCCCCTGCGGACCCCCGTCTGCATGGAAACCAGAATCCTCCACCTTTCCCGCCACCAGCGGCTGGAGAAGCACTCGTCAGGGCAACTTGGGAAAGCGTGCTTGGCCATTCCCGATTTACCTTGGAAGACAACTTCTTCGAGGTCGGCGGCCACTCGCTGCTCCTGGCTAAGCTGCAAAAGGGACTTCAGAACTCGTTGGGTGTTCAGATTCCGATCCTCTCGCTCCTGCAGCATACGAGCGTGGGCTCTCAAGCCTCGTTTGCTGCCGGGCTTTCGAGCACACCGGACGCGGTGGGCTGCAGCATGCCCCTGCCTCCGTCGCCCGCCGGGGAGCTCGGCTCCGCGCGACCTGACATTGCCATCATTGGCATGTCAGGAAGGTTCCCTGGCGCGGAAGGGGTTTCCGAGTTGTGGATCAAGATTTGTCAAGCCACGGAGTGCATCACGCATTTCAGCGATGAGGAACTGCTAAAAGCAGGTGCCAACCCCGACGACTTAAAGAACCCCGCATTCGTACGCGCTCGCGGCACTCTGCAACATCCCGAGATGTTCGACGCTGGTTTTTTCGGCTTCACCCCGCGCGACGCGGAATTAACCGACCCTCAGCATCGGCTTTTTCTGGAATGTGCTTGGGAAACATTTGAATCGGCAGGATATGTGCCCGACTCGATCCAAGGACGCGTGGGGGTGTATGCCGGCTCCAGCCTGAATACCTATTTTCTGGCGCATGTTCTGCAAAACCAGCAGAGCATTTCCGATTTCGCCCGGTCGTTCCAGGTCGATCGCTATCCCCTGCTCGTGGGAAACGACAAAGATTACCTGGCCACTCGGGTCGCCTATAAGTTCGATCTCCGCGGCCCGGCCATCACTATCCAAACTGCATGTTCGACCTCCCTGGTGGCCGTCGTGCAGGCCTGCGGGGCGCTTCAATCTCACCAATGTGATGTCGCTCTCGCCGGCGGGGTCTCCATCTCGTTCCCGCAGCAGAGGGGATATATCTACGAGGAGGG
>JAEUHE010000058.1 GCA_016793885.1 Verrucomicrobiales bacterium | reverse complement strand
GTTCCGAGGCAGTTGCTGACGGGAGGGGGTTCGGCGTGCAGTGCCTCATCCCTGGCGAACCGAAGTACGGTGTCCCGTCATATAGCCGAGAGTCTCGCCTCGGATGCGGGCTGGTAACGTGGGAATGCCGCTCGAATGGTGAGGGATAAGGGCCAGCGTTATCCATTTTCTTGGGGAAGGCGCACGTTCCAGCGTGCGACACTGGCTGTTGAGCGCGAGCGACCGGTTCCATCGGGAACTTGTCGCTCGTTGGCGAGAACTGGACTGCAAGTTGTCGGCCCTTGCAGTCACTGGGCCTAAGGTCTCTGTTGGTCGGCATAGTGCTGGTCAACTGTCCTTCAGCCGCAGAGTTAGGTCAACGACCGCTTGTCACTTCTCGGGCTATCTCCGAACCCGCCCGAGTGCTGCGTGCTTGTTACCGTGCAACGCGAAATAGGCCACCGCTAACAGTCCCGGATTCACGCGAATATCCATGGCGAACAAATATGCCATGAGGCAGAATAGCCCGTAGTAGCCTGCAACGAATTGCTGTCCGGATGAGGCGACGAAACCGAGAGCACGAAAAAAATGAAGATATTCGTTCTGCCCAAAACGGGCATCCAAGAATCCGAGAAATACGCCATCGGCCGGATCGAGAAGACGCTCCCGAAGGAATGGCGGGGCTACGCCTCCTTGGAGGTTATCGAGAAAGGGCGGCTCGCACGGGAGATCGACCTGGTCCTGCTACTTCCCGACCGCATACTCATCGTCGAACTGAAGCGCTGGCACGGCCAAATCAAGTCCGAGGACGGCTACTGGTACCGTAGGAAGCCGAACCAGAAGCATTTCGAGCGAATGGACGTCAGTCCCGTCAAGAAGAACTTCGAAAAGGCTCGTATCCTCAAGACGTTCGTCGAACGCTCGATCAAGGGCGGGCATGCTGTCCTTGTGGACAGCCGGGTTGTGCTTTGCGGCAACAGTCCGTCTCCCATCCTAACGGAAGAGGAAAAGCCTTCGGTCCTCCAGTTGGACGACTTCCTCGAAATCGGCGACCCGAAAACGTACAAGCGGCTGCTCGAACTGCCCCTCGAATTCCGCAACCGTCCCCGCACGTTCAATCCCCTCGACCATCTCAACGAATTTGAACTCCTGTTCAAAGGCTCGCCCGAATTGATCAGGGCGAGGGAGTTCTCCTGGCAGAATTACGTCGTCGACGGCGCGCCGACATTCAAGCATCCGGATTCGCTGTATTTCGAGTATAGGAGCGTCAACCGCGACGACCCAAACGCCCGAGCCCTCCTCCGCCGTTGGGATTTCTCGCAGTTGGGCACTTCGGCGCCAACACAGTCGGACTGGGTCAACATCGCGCTCCGCGAACCCAGGGTGTTCAGCTATGTCAAGGAAAAGACCGACCTGCTGGACGGGGTGCTGTTGCAGCCGATCGGGACGCTGGCGGCGGACGAGGTGACCGTCGACCATTGCGAATTGTTCGACCTCCCAGCCAAGCAAAAGCGCTTGTTCGATTTCATCGAGGCTTACAGGGACAAATTGCCCCTGTCGGACCGTGTCAGCCTGACAAAAGTTCTGATATCCAAGTTTGCCGAACTCCACCGCTTGGGCGTAGCTCATCGGGACATCGGCGACCATTGCGTCTGGCTTGAGCGCCCGGATAGCGTCCGACTCTCCGGGTTCGTGGCTTCCCATTTTCCACAAATGGAGACGGTGGGTACACTGAAGGAGCAAGTAAGCAGCATTTCGGAAAAATTGCCGGAAGATTTTTTCGAAGACAAGTTCGCCACCCCGTTTCACCGGGACGTTTACCTTCTCGGCGTAATGGCGCACATACTCATTTACGGTGTACCGCCGGACCGGGATGATGGACTTGCGGTCTGGGTTCCGAAGGAGAATGACATCGCTTTCGGCAAACTGGACGATTGGTTCGAGCGATCCATGAAATGGGAGACCTCCGGTCGATGGGCCAATGCCGAAGAGATGCTGGACGCACTGAACGAGGTAGATTTCTCGGATGGCGAACCGGTGATTTCGTTGGCTACCTTCGAATACTTCAAGGCCCAAACCAAGCCGAGAGACTACGAAGAACTCGACGATCCGGTCGAAAAGGGAAATCTCGAGGTCTTCAAAGGAGAACGCGACGGCGACCGATGCCAGGTCAAGTTTTGGTTCGGCGCGACTCCCGACGCGAACAAGCCGGATTTCAACCAAACCCTGTTGAGATTCTTGGAAAAGGCCCGTGCGATCCAGGTCAATCCCAGCGAATGGCTTCCCAGGGTGCGCGACGTCGGAATCGTACCCAAGAAGGGACTCCTTTACGTACGAGAGTGGCTCGACCTTCCCACGCTCAGCGAGTGGGATTTCGCTACGAAGACACTTGAGGACAGAATCGGACTGTCTATGAGCCTAGTTGACGGCATCGAGCGGCTGCACAGCATTGATTTGCCGCACGGCGACTTGCATCCCGAAAACGTTCTCGTCCGGCCGGCGGGTGAAGGGCGAGCCTTTCCTTGTGCGGTGTTCATTGATACTCCGGATTTTAAGGACGGCACGGTCGATGTCGTGACGACTGCGTACGTTCCTGCCAATTACGAGCGAGTATCCCTCTTGGAGCGCGACAGGTACGCGATTACCCTGATCATCAGCGGTATCTTGGGTTGCACAAGCGCAGACATGGGCGATGGTGAGCTGCCGATTCCTTCCGTCTACCAGGCCTTGGCAGAAAACCTGAAGGCGGAGCCTGCTATCCTTACCTTAGTGCCGCTGAAGGAGGCCTTGAAAAATGCCCTTGAACCGCCGCTCCCCGAACGGGAAGCTTTGGTGGTCACGATTTCGAGGACACCCTCCGGCTTCGTGCCCGGTCCTATGCGTTCGGACAATGGGGTGTACTACGTCGAGAAAGGTTATGAGGATGCGCAGCATGACAGATATGTGATAATCGGTCCCGGGTTACAGCTAACGCTTAGCGTTTCGATCGACGACGCGGCAATCAAGCGCATTGGCGTAAAGAAAATCACGCACGACCTGTTCCAAAGGAAAACGACCCGCGGAATCCAGTTCGAAGCAAACATTTCCTTAACTTCCGGACCGGGTGACGATGCCTTTGCCCTAGTATCGGCATTGCAGCAGATTCCTGCGCTGGCGGCCAGGATTCACGAACAAACGAAGAACGTTTGGCTCGCGCCCGATGTCGACGCGGAGATTCATAAGGAACGTACAGAAATATCCACCGGTTCGATCTGGCGGCACCTGATCGAAGCGGAATTCGATTCGCAGCCGGAAGTCTTGATTACCGGGCCTTCCAGGCCGCATCCGAAACGCGAGGACGCCTACCTAATCCCGTTCAGATCCGACGTGACCATAGAATACGCGGCTGATGAAAAGGTCGAGGTCCTGAAAGAAATCGAGGGGGGAGAATACCGGCGTGTCGGCTTTCTGGAGCACCGGCATTCCACTCCTGACGAGCTGGCTATCGTACCGCATGGGTTTTCGCGCCAGTTCCCGATCGACAGCCGCTACCTCCTGCGCAGCAAGGCAGAAAGATCGTCCTACGAAAGGCGCTACGAAGCCGTGGAGCGGATCTTATCTGGCCGTTCCGTAATCGCGAATCTCGTCAGTTACTTCGAGCGTGCCACTTCGAATCACCAAGTCATCAAGCACCCAGAGCCGACCGACGCTGATTTGGAAGACTACGACGTCTACGAGGACGGGAAAAAGGTCTTCTCACTGAATGATGACCAGAAAGCAGCTTTCAAGCGAATCGTGTCGTCTGGTCCCGTTTGCTTGCTGCAAGGTCCCCCGGGTACAGGCAAAACTTCGTTCATAGGCGCGTTCCTAGATTACGTCATCCACAAGCAAGGAACCAAGAGCGTCCTCTTGGTGAGCCAATCTCACGAGGCCACGAACAACGCCCTGGAAGGGGCACTCCGCTTGGCGGCCCGGCGAAACGCCGATATCGACGTGGTCCGCGTCGGCGAGGACGGGACGCTGTCAGATGCAATACGGCACGTAGGGGTAACCTCGCTCCAAGAGTCTTACCGCGAGCGATTCCGAAGCGAGTTCAAGCATAGGATTGTCTCCCTAAGCTCGCGGTTGCGGCTGAACAGGGAGTTTGTCGAGGCTTTCGCCCAGACATTCATTCACATGGATCGGCTCGCGCAGGACGTGGCCCTGCTGGAGAATGAGCTTGCCTCCTCGGTCGCCACGGAGGAAGCGGGAACGCTTAAGCAGAGGCTTTACGCCCGCAGGGAACTGCTGCATTCGCATGCCTTGGTCGCGCTAACCCCCGAGGAGATCGCTTTGTCAGAGGATGTCGTCGCGGATACGAAGGAGGCCCTAACCCGCAAATTTGGTGTCCGGAGTCCCGCCGCCGTCAATAAGCTCCACCAATTGATCAAGATTTCCCAGGAATGGGTCGACGTGCTCGGGTCCCAAGGCGGTAATTTCTCCGAGTTCCTGGCCAAGACGAGAACCATCGTTGCCGGTACCTGCGTCGGCGTCGGACGATGGAATCTCGGCGTCTCGAGAAACTCGTACGATTGGGTGGTTATCGACGAAGCCGCGCGGGCAACCCCGTCGGAACTGGCGGTCTCCATGCAGGTCGGGAAACGGATTCTGCTTGTCGGCGACCATTTCCAGCTGCCGCCACTCTATAAGGACGAGTTGCGCAAGGAGATGGGGCAAAGGCTCCGGGTTGGACGGGATTCGGACGTTTTCGACAGCGACTTCGAGCGAGCATTCGAGTCACCGTATGGCAAGGCGGTTGGAGCCACGCTCACGACCCAATACCGGATGGCTCCGGAAATATGTTCGCTCGTGTCCAAGTGCTTCTACGAGCCGCGGGGCAAAAGGCTGGCGCAGGGAAGAGGTGAGCCAAAGGGGTACTTCGGGCAATTGGCGGAACCATTCGACTCCGAAGTCGTATGGGTCGATACGAGTTGCGCCGGAAAGCAGAGCTACCATGAGAAAACGCCGGACAGGAGCTGCGCGAACCAATACGAGGCCCGAGCGGTAATCGACGTCCTGCGACACGTCCTCCAGAACGAGCAATTTACGAATGACTTGGTCAGCGATCTTAAGCAGGGAGAGATTCCTATCGGGATCATTGCGATGTACCGAGCACAGGTGACCCGGATCAACAACGCGATCGCCCGTGCCGAATGGCTCGGGCCCCTGCGGTCATTGATCAAAGTGGACACCGTGGACGGCTACCAAGGTAAGGAAAATCGGATGGTCATATTGTCCCTAGTGCGGCACAACGCCAAATACGAGCAGGGTTTCCTGTCGAGTCCTAATCGTCTGAACGTGGCCATGTCGCGAGCGATGGACCGGCTCGTGATCATCGGCGCCATGAGGATGTGGAAAGACCGGAACACAGAGAGCCCGCTCGGCACCTTCGTCCGATCCTTCGAGGAGGCTCGGAGTGAGAAGCGGGTGTGCCACGTGACTGCCGAAAGCCTGAAGAATTAAGCCATGTTTACGCCAATTCCCCTGAATCTGATCACTTTCGCCCTGCCGGCTCGTCAATTCGTGATCCATTCGTCCGTAACGGTGAACGAAAGCCTCCCGAAGGTCACCGAATTCGCGCTCCGGCTGATCCGACTTTGCGAAGACATCGAGGCGGAGCAACTCGCGCAGTATTTCGGTTTCACTAGCAAGGAAACCAGGTTGCTGCTCGAATCACTGGTCGACCAGAGCCTCGTCGAGTTTGACGGCTCGTCCATCCGTCTGACGCCTTACGCAGAGTCCAAATTTTACACGGATGACGACCTGCCTAGGTTCTCCGTCGTGAAGCCCCGAACGGATTCGGTTGACTTCGATCTAGTGACTTTCCATCCGTTAAATAATATCAGGAGCAGGAAAACACCGGCCTACGCATGCGAACTGCCTATCGACCAGAAACAAATCGGCGATAGCACACACTTGGCGGAACAGGCGTACCAGACCCATTTTCAGCGGATTCTGAAGGCGAAGGAAAGGACCAACGATAAGATCGACATCTACAAGATATCGAACGTCAAAAGCGACAAGCTGTTCGGAGTGCCGCTCGAGGTCGGCTTCTTCCTGAACGAGGAGCTCGAGGTCGAACGACAGATCGCGTACGACGACGAAGCGCCGCAAGAATACAGGTTGGGAGTGGAGGCGGCCGTTTCCGATGCGCTTCGCTTGACGCTGACTAGCCAACAGAAATCCCTGGAAGACTTCGTCGAAAGGTTCGACGACAAGCTCGTTGGCCAATTCCTCTCGAAAAGGGGGTTCGATTTCCAAGCGTACGTCCGCGCCGTGCATGTGCGTAGCGAGATTGGCTACCCGGAGCACACGCAACCCCTGATTGGCAACATATACATGCCGAGCAATTCGGCGTCGATTATTTCAGCCATCAAGGGCTCGCTGCCAGTCCAGGAAGGGCAGGTCACGAGCAAACTGCTGACCTCCGTCGCCTGGATGGCGCCGGACTACCGCTTCTGGGGCCGGTCAAAACTTTTCGATGATTTCTATTTTTCGCTTCAAAAGGCGCTTCCTCAATCCAAGAGAAAAAGGGCACACTTCACGGAAGAAGTGAAGATACTCTACCCAGGTACTCGGCAGACAGTACGTAGCCTCCAAAGCATTTTTTGGGGCAAACAGGAGAAGTCACTCTATTTCCATGAAGGCGATCTTGCCAGCGGCCGGATAGAGATTCTTCTGGTGCCGTCGTGCTTTGCGTGCGTGCTTTTCCACTACGCGCCTGCCGGCAACACGGCGTCTTTGATTCCATTCGGTTTCATGACCACTGACCAGAAATTGATCAAGGAAGCCCAGGTAGCGATCGGCGAAGCTACCGACAACGGCCGTCACTATATCGGCAAAGCCAATTACGAAAACGACCATGGGGGATCGCCGCCCGTTCCGTACAAGGACGCTTTCGGCTTCTTGAATTACTGCTGCGTATAAGGTTCGGAAAATAAAACGCGCTGGATACTCGAACTGCCGCAGGATGTGGAGTGGGAGGCCCGATCCGCCTCTTTAGTACATTATGAGCACGAAACGCGTGGTGGAGCGTCCGGAATTTGTTTAATGTTGCCATTACCTGCTGTTGTGCTCAATGGCCGCGCCGGCCGGTCAACCGAAGTAGATCTTCCGGCAGGTTTTAGAGTGGATATGACGCGCGAAGGACCATGGCTTCTTTAGGTTGGACGGCCACAGTTGGCCGTTATGAACAGCTATCCATAACGCCCAGGAGTTGCGGTTCGGACAAAAGTAAGGCCTGTCGCCCTAGCGTCCGCTTCCCCGCGAAACTTGCCCCACGATCTACGCGAACAACTCGGCGTTTGCAGTCGTTCAGACCAAGCAGAATGATCGATAGCGGAGCTGTCGATAGCCGCTGTAGGACGGTCCGCGATACTGCAACTCCATTACTTGACGGAAGCCCAGACTTCCTGCCGACCAATGCGCCGCCTACACGAATCTGAACAACCAGGCGATGTTGTGGAACTAGACTTGTCCCCTGCTCCCGTCCTTCTGCTCCCGATGCTCTTAGCGGCTACGCCAAGACCTCCGGGCTTGGCACGGGCCGTGGGGTGAGAGCCCGGGATGCGTCCGTTGGTGCGTCCTCGCCATTTTTGATGTTAGTCCCATGTTGCATTGTTGATAACTATTGCGGAGTTATGGAAAAATGAAGCTGGAGTCGTTTCGAGTTCGCAACTACCGCTCTATCAACGATAGTGGAGACATTCATGTTTCTCGGATAACCGCCCTTTTGGGAAGGAACGAGAGCGGGAAATCAAATCTCCTCCGGGCTCTTCACAGCCTGAACCCAATAGAAGGGTTCTCGGGGCTGAAACCCATTAAGGACTTCCCTCGCCACAGACGGCTGGAGGAGTGCTCTGACAATACGCCCGTATTGACAACGACCTGGGTACTCGATGCTGATGACAAGGACGCCTTGTTGGAAGAGCTACCCCGCGCTACTGAGGTGACGCGGGTCACCATCGGACGGAGTTACCAAGGCAGCTCTAGGACGGTGATCTTTCCGGACTTAAAGGCGATCGCCTTTGATGAAGCCGATATCAAGAACAGGGTGAAGAAGACTGCGGCAGCGGTCCGTGCTGCCGCACAAAAGCTGGAGGCTCCCGCGGCACTGGAAACGGCTGCTGATACTTTTGAGGGATCTGCGTCGGCAACTAGCTCATGCAACACATGGGCGCCGCATCTGATCGCGGCAGCAAAGGCTCTGCGAACCGAGCTAGCAGGTGCGGATACTGAGCTGACTGCCAAACAGGAGGAGGCGCTCACCGAGCTAGAAAACCTAGCCGATAGCATCGTCGCGGACAAGGATGCCCAGCAGAGGGCTCGTAAATGGGCTCTCGGCGCAATTCCGAAGTTCATCTATGTCGATGAGTACCCAGAGCTCGACGGTCACCAAGACATCGCCGCCTACATTCACCGAAAGTCTCAAGGCAAGCAGAACGATTCGGACAAGAACTTCGAAAAGCTGTGCAAAGTCGCAGGGCTCGATCCCGATGAGCTCCAAAAGCTACACGGGGAAAACGATTACGAAACGCGAAATCAGCTTGCGAACCGTGCCAGCGCGGTTGTTACGGGTGAGATTAAGCGGCTGTGGAAGGATCGCGCACTCAAGATTCGGTTCAATCTCGACGCACACCACCTCGACACGATCATCTCTGACCCAACGAGCACCTATGATGTAGAGGTCAACCTCAACGACAGGAGTCGAGGTTTTCAGTGGTTCTTCGCCTTCTACATCACATTTTCGGCTGACACAGACGGCGGGAGTGCGGAGAACGCTGTGCTCCTGCTCGATGAGCCGGGCCTGTATTTACATGCGAAATCTCAGTCGGATCTACTCCACCATCTCGAGGTGGACTTCTCCAATCAGATTCTCTACTCCACACACTCGCCCTTCATGGTGCCGACGCAGGCGCTGGATTCAGTCCGGACCGTGAACATAGCTGAGGAAGCCGGAACGACGGTAACGAACGATCCGACTGGAGATGCTCGGACGCTGTTCCCATTGCAGGCAGCTCTCGGCTATGACCTCGCACAAAGCCTCTTTGTCGGCCCTAACAATCTTGTTGTCGAGGGGGTTACGGATTTCTGGATTATGAGCGCCGTGAGCGCTTATGCATCGGAGAAGGGCAGGACGTCGCTGAGTCAAACGCTCACTATGACCCCCGCTGGTGGAGCCCAGAAAGTTTCGTACATGGTTGCCTTGCTGACATCTGAGTCACTCAACGTTTTGGTCCTGCTCGATACTGAACGCGATTCAAAGGCGACTAAGGATGAGCTTCTGAAGACGAAGCTAATTCGCGACCAAAACGTCGTATTCGTCTCGGAAGCATTCGCAACCCCTCCTACCGAAGCGGACATCGAAGATCTGTTGGACCCGGCGATCTACGAGGCTCTCGTCCGAGAGAGCTACGCTGCCGAGTTGAAGGACAAGACTTTGACGCTCAACGCGAAGATCCCACGGGTTGCCAAGCGAATAGAGGCGGGGCTGACCGACATTGGTATTCCATTTCATAAGACGCGGCCGACACGCTTGTTCCTCAAGAAGATGGCGTCGGAACCAGAGAAGCTTGTGCCAGACCAGAGCCTTGAGCGATTCGAGGCTCTATTTTCCCTAATCAACGGGCGACTGGACAAGCAGTTGGGTCGGAATGCTAAGCCCTTTGAAGGCTAGGCCATCGTTTTTTTCGGCCCCCTCGACGCGCTGCTCCGACCTGAGTTGCAGGGGCATTCGCTCTTCGTCCAATGCCGCGCAGGTGGTCGAGGCTCGGTTTCAGGTACCCTGTCGTCACCTTGCCGGCCGCTTCGTTCAGCAGAGCTTAAGCTCTACGATGGGCACCCCACCTGCGCATGCGGACATGCGGCTCGGTATAGCATTCTTGTATTTATATGATTTATGCGTGCCGGTATTGGATGGCTAACCTGCCTTCCGCCTGATGCGCTCCCAGCGACGGCTTTGGCCGACGACTTGTCTGAGGCCGAAGAGAGACCGCCGACCGGACCAGGATCAGTAACCTGCCGTTCGCGTTCGGCGAAATTTTTCAGCCGCTACGTCTCTTGATGGCTGGGTTAAGCCAACGCGAGCTCCGAGTTGGTCGC
>JAEUHE010000057.1 GCA_016793885.1 Verrucomicrobiales bacterium | reverse complement strand
TTCTCGAGGGTCTCCCGTAATGCCGCCAGCTAGTTAGCAAGACCAACTGGCCCTTATGGTGGCCCCGTTTCCGTCCGTTCTGCAATGCTGCCTGAGTCTTTCAGGACCGCTGGACAAAACTCATACCTACGCGAAGGACGCGATGTGGGACCCGAGAGGAGATCTGAACTCCGAATTTAACTCGATGGGCCTCGATCAACTTTGTCCTTCTTCGGTATCCAACATCGCGTCCCTTGCGTCCATCGCGGTTCAATAGTCTCTCTTGGCCCGGCCCGGGCCCGGGGGGGAACGTCCGGGGACGGACGTCTCTACAATTGTGGCGTGGGCCGTGCCGGCCCATGGGGTGTGGGCCAGGCTGAACAACGCCACAGCTATTTCTTGAGCTTCAAGAAGTTCTTCATGATCTGCATTCCGTTTTCGGTGAGGATGCTTTCCGGATGGAACTGGACCCCCCAAATGGGAAGCTGCTTGTGGCGGATACCCATGATCTCACCCTCGTCGGTCTCGGCGGTGATCTCGAGAAAATCGGGGACGGTATCACGCTGGATGACCAGCGAATGATAGCGCGTGGCATTGAACGGGTTGGGCATGCCCTCGAACAGGTCTTTGCCGTTATGATGGATCGGTGAGGTTTTTCCGTGCATCATTCGGTAGTTCACGACCACTTTGGCTCCGAAAGTATGGCCGATGCATTGGTGTCCCAGGCAAACCCCGAACACGGGAACTTCGGCGCCGAAGGCGCGAATGATGTCGTTGGAAAGGCCGCTTTCGTTGGGCGAGCAGGGTCCCGGGGAGACCAGGATGCGCTCGGGCTTGAGCGCTCGGGCCTGCTCGATGGTGATCTGGTCGTTGCGATGCACCTGCAATTCCACATTCAGCTCGCCCAGGTATTGGACGAGATTGTAAGTGAATGAATCGTAATTATCGATGACCAGTACCATATCGGAGCAATGTAACGATCATGGAGATTGAGTGCCAACCCCAAAAGGGAACGCCGGATGGCCTAGTCCCGAGGGGCTCCCTCGCGGCATTGGCGTCGGATCCCATCTGTACAGACGGGCTGGAACGGCTACGCCTGCGTATCTATGGCGATCCTGTGACCGCACCGACACTGATCTATCTCCCGGGCGTGCAAGGGGATTGGACCATGATTGGCGCCTTCCGTCAGGCCCTGGGGGAGCGTATTTGTTGGGTGGAAATGACCTATCCTCGGAGCCTGACCTGGTCCCTGGCCGACTACGCCAGGGAAATCGAAGAGGCGTTGGTGGAGCAAGGAGTTCACCGGGGTTGGCTGCTCGGGGAGTCCTTCGGATCTCAGGTGATGTGGGAGTTGGTCAAACGGAGCCCACAGCGATGGCAGGGGCTGATCCTGGCCGGAGGCTTTGTGAAGTATCCTTCGTCCACACTTCTGTCCGCGGCACGCTTCCTTTGCCCCCGAGTTTCGCACCGGCTGCTGCATCGGTGCCTCCCCGCCTACATCCTCTACGCCCATCTGCGGCATTCCGACTCCCCGACGCTGATCGCGGGCGCACGCGATTTTGTGGCTCGCCGGACGGTGGCGGACCAGCAGGCACTGCTGCAGCGTTTACGCCTCATTGCGGAGAATGATCCGCGGCCGTTGGCATCTACCTGTCGAATTCCGCTGCACCATCTGTACGGAGGCTTGGATCCCATCGTGCCCTGGTCGGGTGTGGTCCGATGGCTGAAGCAGCATTGTCCCAGCTTAAGAGCCTCACGGCGCATCTGGATGTCTGACCACACTGTCTTGGCGACCGCTGCCGAGGCTTCCGCAGCGCAGATTCGTCAATGGATGGCCTAGCGGCCTGTCGGACTCTCATTCATGACTCTCGATCGTCGGTTGCATGCGTTTCGATCAGATTAATCTTGCCTCACGGCATCCGGTGAAATACATCCCTTTCAACATATCAGCTCGGACAGTGTTTCTAGCGTCAACGGTTCTCTCGTGGTTCTCCGCGAAGCGTCCCGGTCCAAACACAAGATAGCATGACGAGACTGGCTCAGCTACGCCTGAGTACTGGTCTTTCCCATCAAACCTTGTTGGACGGGAAATCCCAATCGACTTAGGTCAATCGGCGTTGACTGCTCATCCGGGTGTTCGTGTTTTCAACACCAGTGCATAGCATGTCGTCCCCTCTTACAATTTTGCTCATCGATGAGGTTCATAGCAACCGATGGGTAGTCCGTTCGGCCGTGAACATTCGATTTCCCGGCGTTGGGATCGTGGAGGCTCAAGGGGAGGATGAGCTTCGGACTCACTTATTGGAGATGGCGCCGGATTTGATCATCCTCCACTACGACCTCTCCTGGATCAGTGGAGTTCAGCTGGCTCCGATTTTGCGCCTGCGGTGGCCGAAGTGCCCGATGATGATTTACACTGCGACGGCGGAGGCATCGGCCAAGAGAACCGTACGTTTGCAGGGACTGACGGACTGTGAGGTGTGTTCCTGCGCAGACATGAATGCCTTTCTAACAGCGATCTGCGATCGTCTGTCCCGGCTGGGCTGTGGAGAGAGTGGGATTCCGAGTCCGGCAGTGGTTGGACGTTTGTTGCCCGAGGTTCAAACGGCTGTCTGGAAATCTGCGTTGGAAGGTCTCTCCGAAGGGGTATTGGCACTGGAGCTTCCGAGTGGGAGGCCGTTGTATGTGAATCCGGCCTTGGCGAGCTTGTTTGGCTTTGCGCGGGAGGAGATTCTGGGTTTAACGCTAGCTGACTTGCATCCGAAGGATCAGCTCAAGTGGATCGAGGAGTTGCTGGCTGACCCAGCAGTGCTTCCGGGCGAGATGCCCCGGGAGTTTCGCTGCCTGTGCAAGGCGGGGGAGGCGTTTGCGGATGTGCGCTTTCAGCGAGAATCGATTCAGGGCCACGAGTTTGCGCTGCTGTTCTATCAGGATGCGACCGACCGTCGTCTGCAGGAGCGTCGGTTACGGGAATTGGCGGGCAGTTTGCCGGGTGCGGTCCCGAGCGAGGATTTCTGGAGGCAATTGGTAGACAGTGGCAGTGCGGCCTTTGACGAGGAGACCTTCTTCGCTGCGGAACTGGTGGATCGCGACCTCGGGAGCTTCCGCGTTCTCGGGTCGGCTGGTGATGCTCGGTTTCCCTCCGCGGGTGAGCTGCCGGTGGAGGATGAGCCCTGGACGGACCTACTGCGGCGTCGGTTTGTGGGCCATGCGCAGGCGGTGCGGAAGGACTATACGCGGTCCAAGAGCTTGGAGCGATGCCAGGCGGAGGCCTTTCTCGGCCTACCGCTGTCGAATGATCGAGGCGAGGTGATTGGGGTCGTGGGCGTCATTTCGCGACATCCGTTGCGCAAGATTAAGTTCGCAAAGGCGATCCTTCAGATCCACGCCGCCTTGGCGGTGCAGCGTCTGCGACTGCAGGGTGTTTTGGCCGACAAGCGAGGCGGGCATCGAGGGCAAGCCTCATTGCCCGCCTAGCCGGCCGTCGGACTTGGCTAGTCCTTACGGCTCAACGAAGCGCCGACCGAGAAGGCAGCGCCTTCCTTGGTGCTCCGCACCAGGATCTTGCCATGGCTGACCACCGGTGTGGACCAGCACTTGCCTTCCACTGCCTTCGTCCGGGCGAGTTCGGAATATCCCGAGGGATCGGGTTTCACTAAGACTAAGTCGCCGGCATCGCTGAGGGCGAGCAGGGCGCCGTCGACCAGGATCAAGTTTCCGGGGCCGAAACCCGCCTGAGCCCAAACTTCTTTCCCGGTCTCGATCTCAACACACTTCATGGGGCCGGAACCGTATTCTTTGAAGCTGAACATGCCGTAGAGGTGTTTCCCGTACAGCACTGGAGTGCTCCAGTGGTTGCAGATCTTGTTTCCGGTGAGGCGCCAGAGTTCGGTTGCCGACCAGGTGTCCCCTGCCTTCTTGACCCGGACAGCGGAGGAACCGACCCCATAACCGGCGGAGCAATACACGATGTCTCCCGAGACGACGGGCGAGGCTGCCGTGGACACGCTGAACGGAAATTTATGCCGCCACAAAACTTTCCCGGTGGATGGGACTACCGAGACCAGACCTGACTGGGTGAAAAAGATGACTTGGCGATCTCCGGCGATTTCCGTCACGACCGGCGTGGCGTGGGTCATCAAATCGTCCTGACCCTTCCACACCACGTCGCCGGTGAGGCGGTTCAACCCGAGCAGTGCCTGACCTGCGCCGCCGCCGGCGAGGAAGACCAAATCTCCATCCACCACGGGCGAAGCCGCGTTTTGCCAGCGGATATTGGAGCCGCCGTGCTGTTCAGTGAGGCTGCGAGCCCAGACAAGCTTGCCGCTGCTGGCGTCGAGGCAGACCAACTTCAGCTTGAGCGAAATGGCATAGACTTTTCCGTCGACATACGATGGGGTGCTGCGGGGGCCATCTCCGCCCTTGTTGTCGCTGGTTCCCGAGTCGCCGCCACCGTCGTACTTACTGACCTCCAACGGGTAAGACCAGGCTTCCTTTCCGCTGTCGGCATCGAGGGCGACCAGCGTCTCGCGGTTGACACCTTCGACTGACTTGGTGACCAACGTGTACGCTTTGCCTCCGCCCGTGGTGAACGAGCTGAATCCGCTGTTGAGCGGTGTTTTCCAGACTGCTCTGAGTCCCGACGAAGGCCAGCTCTTCGAAATCTTCTCAGTCGTGCTGCCATCGAGATGGCGACCCCGGTATTGGGGCCAATCGCTGGGCTCAGCGACAGCGGATTGATGCCAGGCGATGAGGGCGGTGGTCGCAGCGAGAAAGGTTGTTTTCATGTTATTGCTGGAGCGTTTAGACGGGCAAACTCTAGCCGAATTCACTGCCAGTTGAGCAAGCGGAAAGGGTGAACGGATCGTCCGCTGCGCTCGAGGCTGGGGGAGCGTCCGGGGACAGACGTCTCTACAATTGTAGTGTGGGCCGTCTCGGCCCTTTCTTCCTCAACCGAGGTGCGTGTGCATCAACCGGTTGCTTTTCGTTCCAGCGGGCAGTGCCAGCAAAATAGCCAGCTGTGAAGCTACTCTGGACTAGCTCTGGATAAGCACGGCGATACTCCGCCACTGCTCGCTAACGTGGACTGGTTTCAGTGCCTTAGGCTCATAACCGACAAAGATTATGAAGCCAAGATACCGATTGTATCGACGGGGTGCCAGCGGTCGTTACTACGCCCAGGATCGCACAACGAACAAGCAGGAAAGCCTCGGGACCTCCGACAAAGCCGAGGCAGTTCGGCTGCTCAACGCCAAAAACGAATCCGCCTATCATCCTGGTTTCAACATTCACCTGGCGCGCACCTACCTCTCTGCGGCGGATCCAACCGTTGCCACGCGAACCTGGCAAGACGTGATG
>JAEUHE010000056.1 GCA_016793885.1 Verrucomicrobiales bacterium | reverse complement strand
GGCTCTGCCAAAGAGCGCGTTAATTTCCGTCGGGGTGGTTTGGTGAGGGAGAGCGGTAGGTTTGCTTTGCATCAACCCTTATTGCATCAACCCCTTCCACCAATACCACCCTCTTTCCACTTCGGAGTTCGGGTTTAATGATGCGGGCAGCCTGGCTCGGGGAGATGACGAAAGCCCTCGGCTGCGAATGACAAAAATGTCATGATCTGGAGACCCTTTCCGTCATTTGCCTCTGGTCCAATAGGATGAAGCTTCCGAGATGAAGCGCACGAGCGGTTCCTCCGTTTAGAGACAGGACCACAGCGGTCCGCCGGTCCGAAATCGGACCAACCTAGGGCGAGGCCTGGTCCGAAACCGGATGCCCAGGATTGGATTACCTGCCCTACGGTGGCGGCCCGAAGCCGGGGTCGACGGTCAGATGAGGCTGTGGGCTAGGGATGGATGAAGAATGGCAAGGAACTTGCAGCCGCCGATCCTTGATCGACGCAACGGAACCCATTAAGCTGAATTTGTGGTAAACCGATCCCGACTGATCCTACTTGGGTGTGGGCTCTGCCTCCTTGCCGGGGCAGGGATCGGTCGGGCTTTGGAACTATCGGACCTGTTCAATGGCCGAGAAACCGCCACGGGGGAATCATTCCTGGTGAGCGGCAACAACGCGCGAGCGACCCGTGAACCCCAGGAACCCCGCCATGCCGGTGCTCCCGGAGGAAAGTCCGTCTGGATCTCCTGGCTGGCTCCGACCAACGGTTTGGTCACCCTCACCACGGCCGGAAGTAGCTTTGATACCCTGCTGGCCGCCTATGTTCTCAAACCAGGTGACGACGCGCCGCTCGCGCGCCTCCAACCCGTAGCCGAGCAAGACGACGATGACGACGCCGTCTCCACCAAGCTCCAATTTGGGGTCCGTGGCGGACAACGTTACGAAATCGCGGTGGATGGCTTCGCCGCAGCATCGGGAGAGATCCGGCTCCAATTGGATCTTCTCACCTCCGCCGATCTGCTACCCTCGGTTCTCCGGCGTCCCGGGGATCGTGCGATTCAAGAGGGCGACACGCTGATCCTTACCATTGATGTCCAGTCCACAGAAAAGTTGGATCTCCACTGGTACTTCAATGATGTTAGAATTCCAGACGAAGAGGGACCTTCACTGGTCATCTCCAACTTCCAGCCTCACAACGTCGGCCGATACCGCCTGCGCATGGAGGTCAATGATTTCAAGTTTTTCAGCGCTCCGGTGGAGATCCAGATCAACTCGGAGGGAATAGTGAGTGCGCTCGCCAAGAACAAGCTGGAGGACGCAGCTCAGGATCGCGGGGTTCTCGCCTCCTGGATGGGCCTGCCTCCCGCAGGGCGCGTGTCCCTGGCGGACGCCGCTCCGGTCCTCGCCAGAGGTTACAACGGCACACAAATCTTTAACACCACCTACGCCACCCGCGATCCACTGGAGCCCCCGCACTGCGGCATCGCGGGAGGGGCTTCCTATTGGTTTTCGTATCGTCCCCCGGATAGCGGCGAGATGACGATCAACACGGAGGGAAGCAACTACGACACTCTCCTGGCCGTGTACACCTCCGCCGGCCCCCTCACCAGCTACGCGGATCTCATCCCCATAGCGTGCGATGATAACAGCGGTGCCAATGGCCGCACCAGCCGGGTGGGGTTTACAGCTTCTTCCGACCAGACCTATCTGATTGTCATCGATGGGGCGAACGGCGCGAAAGGTATCGCTCGACTCAACTACGCGCTGCATTCTCCATCGGTCCCTTCCGCAGCACCTTCTATTCTGGAGTCGCCGCGATCCCAGGCTGGGGCGGTCGGAGCCACCCTGGCTTTGCAAGTCGTGGCCACTGGACGGAGCCCGCTCAGCTACCAGTGGTATCATGATGGAACGATGCTCCTCGGCGAGAACCGTCCGGCCCTAGCCCTCCCCGCTCTCCAGGATGCTGCTGCCGGAACGTATTCCGTTTCCATTTCGAACGCGGTCGGGCAGGTGACTTCCGACCTTGCCCAGATCGAGGTTCTGTCCTCACCCGTGATCCAAGTCGATCCGAGCGCAGCTAAAGCCGCGATCGGGTTCCCGGCCGTTCGTGGATTTCAGTATCAGGTTCAAACAGCCGACCATGCACTCTCCGCGGGATGGAATGTGCTCACCAACGCTCTCACGGACTCTGGGGGCATCGTCTGGATCACCAACCAGCTCGAGTTCTCCAGGAACCATTTCTTCCGGTTAAAAAGGCCATGACCCCAGCGAAGCTGACAACTCCCTTTCAATGCCTCGTCGTGGACGATGATGCCGGGTTCGCGGCCATGCTCGCCGATCTCCTGAGCGAGGAAGGCGGCGAGGTGGTCGTCTGCTGCAACCTGCAGGAGGCACGCGCCGCCATCGCCCGGCACAGATTCGAGCTGGCCAGTCTCGACAATAAGCTCCCGGACGGAACTGGCTTCGAGTTCTACCCTGAGCTCATCCAGCGTCACCCGGAGTGTGTGGGCATCATGATCACTGGCGCCCCCGAACTCGGCCAGGCCGTCCAACTCACCCGCAACGGCTTGTTCGACTACCTGACCAAGCCGCTGAATGAGGAGGAGTTCTTAGCCTGCCTCGCCCGCATTCGTCGCCGATGGGGAACCGTCCACCCCAGCAGTAATGCCGAACAGCTGATCGGATCCTCACCCGCGATGACGGCCGCGGTGCATGTGCTCCGTCAAGCGGCACGGCATTCCACCGCCACCGTGCTCCTGATGGGCGAAACGGGAACCGGCAAAGACCTGGCAGCGCGTACGCTGCACCAATGGACGTTCGAATCCTCCAACCCTCGGGCTCCCTACCTCGCCCTGAATTGTCCGGCGGTTCCGGCCGACATGTTTGAAGCGGAACTCTTTGGTAGTGAAAAAGGCGCTTACACCGGGGCGGAGAAGCGTCGGATCGGACTGGCGGAGGCCGCGGAAGGAGGCACACTCTTCCTGGACGAGGTGACGGAGATCCCACTCAACCTGCAGGCCAAGCTCCTGCGCTTCTTGGAATCGCGTGAGTATCGGCCGCTGGGGAGCACTACCACCCGATTCTTCACCGGCCGCGTCGTGGCGGCGACCAACCGACGCCTTCAGGAAGAAGTGAGCAGTGGACGATTTCGGGAAGACCTGATGTATCGTCTCGATGTTACCTCGATCCGCATCCCACCTCTGCGGGAACATCTGGCCGATCTCGACGCGCTGGCGGAGCAACTGCTCGCCCAACTCTGCACCAAGTACGGGCGACGGAAGCCTCATCTGCTGCCGGACGACCTCCAGACGCTGCGGAGCTATCACTTCCCCGGAAACGTCCGGGAACTGCGCAACCTGCTCGAGAGGTCGCTGCTGCGGAGTCCGGAGGAGAAGGCGTGGATGCCGCTGGACTTGACCTGGTTGCGCTCGGCCCCGTCGTCGTTAGCGGCGACCGACGCCGCGGCATCGACTCCGGCCGCCGGCCTGATGAGCGGCCCGTCCACCCGCTCGTTGCCGGAACAGCAGGAATACGAACTCATCCGACGCACGCTCCAAGAAGAAGGGGGAGCCATTCGACGCACCGCCACCCGCCTGGGCCTGACCCATCAGGCCCTGCTTCGAAGGCTTCAAAAATGGCCCGAGCTACGCACATCACAGCCGCCCTCCCGCTAAGCCGTTCCGCCGGATACCTGGCTGGACTTGCGGGGCGACGAAAGCTTGCCCGGGTTGCCTTGGCACTGGCGTTCTTGACCTGGACCAGCCTCTGGATGAACGCCGCTCTACCGAAAGAGGCCTCCGCTGCGGAAGCGCATCCAACCTCAGAACTGTTAGAGATCACCGGCACTGTCGAACGGAGTCGGTCGGGCTCGAACGAATGGCAGACCGCCCGTGTCCATGACCTGCTGCAGGTAGGCGATCGGCTGCGCACCCAGGCTGAAAGCCGGGCCACACTGCGCCTGTCCGATCGGAGCATAGTCCGCATTCACGAACGGAGCGTGGTGGAAATTCAGGCGCCAGCGGGGGAGCGAAATCCGAAACGACGCCTGAAGTTGGGGCGGGGACAGCTCTTCTTTCTCAATCGCGAGCGGCCGAGCGCTATGGAATTCGAAACTCCGCTGGCCACCGGAGCCATCCGGGGTACGGAGTTTCTCCTGGAGGTCGCTGAAGCCGATGGCATGACGCGTATCCACCTTTTTGATGGAGCGATTGCACTGAACTCGCCCGGTGAGGACCTGACCCTCGTGGGAGGCCAAAGTGTGACTCTTTCGCCCGGAAATCCTCCAGCCATTAGCCCAGCGCTTCCGTTGCGCCAGACGATTCAATGGACTTTTTATTACCCGGGGGTGCTGAACCCGGACGACCTCAACCTTCCCCCCGTCGAGCAACCCCTTCTAGAAGCCTCCCTCCAAGCCTATCGGACGGGCGCGCTGGTGGAAGCACACGATAAGATCCCTCCCCCGCCAGTCCCCCCATCGGACCAATGGCGTCTCTATGTGGCAGCGGTGAAACTGTCGATCGGCAAAATCGAGGCAGCGAAAGCTCTGCTTCAAAAACTTCCTCCAGATGAAGGCTTGGCGTCCGCCCTCCGCGGTTTGGTTGCGGCCGTTGAGATGGGGGATTGGACTCCGACGCGCGTGCCCCAAACTGCGACCGAGTTTCTGGCGGTCTCGTATTACGAACAATCTCGCGCGCGGTTGCCTGAAGCCCGAAGGGCGGCTCGGGACGCGACCGGGGTCGCGCCGGATTTCGGCTTTGCCTGGGCGAGGCTCGCCGAGTTGGAGTTCGGCTTCGGCGAAACAGCGGCCAGCCGTCGAGCCTTGAGCCGGGCTCGCGAACTGTCACCCCGACAAGCCCACGCCCTCACCTTGGAAGGCTTTGTCGCTTTGAAGGAGCATGATCCGGCTCAGGCACGGCTTTGGTTCGATCAAGCCATCGCGATCGATCCGGCGCTCGGCAGCGCTTGGATGGGACGAGGGTTGGCGGAGGAAGCGCTGGGCAATCCGCGAGCCGGTGCCGACGCCCTGCAAGCCGCCGCGGCGCTCGAGCCGCAACGGGCGATCTTCCGCAGTTACCTGGGCAAGGCGTGGGGCCAAACCCGGGAACACAGCCTGGCGGAGAAAGAGTTCCGCTGGGCCAAGAACCTGGATCCAGCCGATCCGACCGCCTGGCTCTACTCAGCACTGCACCGCCACCAAGCCCTGCGCCTGAACGAGGCGATCCGCGATCTGGAACGTTCGCTGCAGCTTAACGACAATCGCAGCCTGTTCCGATCCAGAAACCTGCTCGATGAAGATCGTGCCATCCGAAATGCCAACTTGGCTGCGCTGTATCAGGAGGTGGGCCTTCAAGAGCCGGGTATCCGCGCTGCCAGTCGGGCGGTGGAGAGCGACCCGGGACAATCCTCCAGCCATCTGTTCCTATCCCGCAGCCTGCAGTCCTCCCAGGATCCATTCTCCTACGATCTGCGGCTGCAAACCCCTCGCTTGAGCGAACTGCTGGTCGCCAACCTGCTCGCGCCGCCTGGGGGGGCAAACCTTTCCCAGATCCTCTCCCCGCAGGACCGCCTCGATTACTTCGAAGGCAAACGTTTCGGAGTAAGCACCTACTCGGAATACCGCAGTCCGGGTGACGGCCTGCAAGCGCTGAGCATTTTCGGACAAGCCGGCAAACTGAGCTACTCCATCGACAGCCAAATCGCGTCCTGGCAGGGCGAGCGAGCTAACAGCGACTTGGAACAATTCGGCTACTCCCTCCAGGCCAAACAACCCTTGACCCGACAGGACAGCGTTTACCTTCAAATCGGAACTTCCCACCTCGAGAGTGGGGACATCGCCCGTTACTACGATCCTGCCGAGGCCAAGCAGACGTTGCGGGTGGAGGAGGAGCAAACCCCTTATCTCCATGTCGGCTATCACCGGGAATGGTCGCCCCAGAGCCATACTCTTTTGTTGATCTCCCGCCTGCCGGATCGACTCTCACTCGACGATCCCCAGCCCAACGTCCTCTTTCTCCAACGCAGCGCGGGCAACCTCATTGCGGCATCACGCGACCCGTTCTTCCACCTCAAACTGGACAGCGAATTCACCCTCCATTCCACCGAGCTTCAGCATTTCTGGGAATATGAGCATCACGGACTGACCGTGGGCGCCCGTTATCAAGGAAGCACCCTGGACTCCGATGCCCGTCTCACGCGCGGTCCCGCCGGAACCGTCACCCATGACGTCGTCGCTCAGGACCTCCAACGCGTCAGCACCTATGGATACTATCGATGGAGACCCCGCGATTGGATCCAGGCCACCGCCGGTCTGACCTTCGATCATCTCACTTACCCCAAGAATCTCGATCTACCCCCGATAACCATGGACCAGGAGTCGCGCACCCGCCTGTCCCCCAAGCTGGGCCTGACTCTTACGCCCTGGAAGAACGGCAGCCTGCAGGCCGCCTGGACCCGGTCCTTAGGCGGGCTCTATTTTGACGATGCGGTGCGCCTGGAGCCAACACTGACCGCCGGCTTCGTTCACTCCTTTCGCAGCCTCATCCCCGAATCCGCGGCCGGACTTGTGCCCGGGACCACGTTCGAAACTTGGGGTGTGGGATTGGATCAATCCTTCGACAGCCGCACCTATGTCGGTGTTCGCGCCGAACGCCTCCAGTCCGCCGGGTCCCGCACCGTCGGCGCCTTCTCCAATGCGGGGCTGATACCGGAGCCTCAAATCCCAACCTCCACGCTCCAGACGTTGGACTTCACCGAGAACAACCTTTCCTTGTACGTGAACCAGCTTATTGGCTCGCAGTGGTCCGTCGGCGCTCGGTACCGGCTGAGTGAGGCGGAGCTGACGGGACGATTCCCACAACTCCCCCGAGGATTGCCCGGGGTCGCCAGCCTAGAGCAAAACGAACGAGCGGTGCTGGGCAACCTCGAACTCCACGGCGGCTTCCAGCACGAACGCGGGTTTTTCCTCCGCTGGGAGAGCGACTGGTTTCATCAATCGAATCAAGGCTATGCCTCCGCTCGTCCGGGGGATAGCTTCTGGCAGCACAGCGTCTTCGCAGGATGGAGGTTCCCGCGCCGACAGGCGGAACTCCGGCTGGGTGTCGTCAATGTGACGGACCAAGACTACCGGTTGAACCCGCTGAGCGCGCACGCGGTACTGGCTAGGGAACGCACCTTCGTGACCTCCCTGCGCCTTAATTTCTAAGGGCACCCGAGTGAAACTCCAAGCACCCACCCGATACTTTGATGCTTGGAGCGCCTGGCTGGCGATCGGGATGGCCGCGCTCAGTCTGGCCTGCCTGCCCGAATCATCCACACTAGGACGCTGGCTGGTTCGCGCGAGCTACGATGGCTCGCATCTGCTCGCCGGGCCGGTAGGGTCCGTGAGCGAAAGTTCCCCGGTGGTGCTCGTTTACCTCGATCTGGAGTCTCATCTCCGGGAAAAGCAAAACCCCGCCCAACCCTGGGACCGCGCGCTGCACGCCCGTTTGGTCCGAAGACTGACCCAGGCCGGAGCTCGCGCCGTGGTATTCGACATTCTCTTCAGCAACCCGGGCAACCCCGGCCCTGATGCCGAGCTCATGGCGGCAATTCGGGAAAACCGGAACGTCATCCTGCCTGCTGAGATTGCACAGTCCGACAACCACCCCGGCGGGAGCCCAGGCTTGAGATCGCAAACACTCACCCTGCCCTACCAGGATCTGCTCAACGTCGCCGCGGGCATCGGACTAGCGAACGTGACCCCCGACGACGATTTTGTGGTGAGGCGGAGCTTTGCCGGCTCTGCACTGCATCAACGCGAGAGTTTGACGGAGGCAGTAGCCAGGCACTTGGGACTGCCGAGTCAGCCTGCCATGAAAGCCCCCGGCTGGATCCGCTACTACGGCCGGGCTCTTACCATTCCGCATGTCAGCTACAGCAATGCCTTGGATCCCGAGGGCGAGAGCGATGACTTCTTCGAGAACAAGGTGGTGTTTATCGGAGCCCGACCTCTGACCGGCGGGTTCGCCGAACGTCGGGATGAGTTTCAAAGCCCTTTTCCGTCCTGGCGTCACCAACTCTTCATGCCGGCGGTCGAGATCCATGCTACCCAGATGCTGAATCGACTTCGCCAGGATGGGCTGCGAAGGCTGTCGCCCCGTGCGGAATCGGGCTGGCTGCTGGCCAGTGGAAGCCTGCTGGTCTTTGGGCTCGCGCGATTGCGTCCCGTCCCCGCGGCGATGGCCGCCGCAATCGCGACAACGATCACCGTGGGGCTGGCCCAACTGGCATTCAGCCAAACGAACGTCTGGTTTCCCTGGCTCATCATCGTGGCGGTCCAAGTCCCGATCGCCCTGACCAGCTCCGTGCTCGCGCACTCGCTGGAATGGTACCAGACTCGCCAACGATTGGAGGAAGCCCGTCGGATCGCCGACGCGAAAATTCGGGAACAGGCAGCGCTCATCGATCAGGCCCAGGATGCGATTCTCGTCCAGGATTTGGCTGGAACCTTCGTCTTCTCGAACCCGGGCGCCACCACACTCTACCGATGGACATGTCAGGAGTTTGGCCAGTCCGGTGTGACGGACCAAATGTTCGCTCCTTGCCGCGATCAAGCCGCCCAGGCGCGCGCAACGACCCTGCGTCAGGGCGAATGGCAGGGCGAAATGGTGCAGGCCACCCGTGACGGCCGCTCCATCATCGTCCAGAGCCGATGGACACTCCTTTCTACTGATACACTCAAACCAAAAGCTATCCTGACCATCAACAGCGACATCACCGACCGAAAGCAAATCGAGGCCCAATTCTTGCGCAGCCAACGAATGGAGGCGGTCTGGTCCCTGGCTGGCGGAATGGCTCACGATCTCAATAACGCACTCTCGCCGGTGTTGCTGGGGATCCAGCGCCTCAAGAAGCGGATCTCAGACGACGAGACCCAGCGCATGCTGACCGTCATGGAGTCGAACACCCACCGAGGGGCGGACATGGTGAGGCAGGTCCTGACCTTCTCCCGCGGGCGGGATGGAGAGCGATCGAACCTCGACCCTGCGTTGCTCCTTCGTGAGATGGAGCGAATCATCACTCAGACATTTCCTAAGTCGATCTCCCCCGGCCTGATGGTTCCACCCGACCTATGGCAGGTGACCGGCAACGCCACCCAGCTACATCAAGTACTGCTCAACCTGTGTGTGAATGCGCGGGATGCCATGCCCCAAGGCGGCCAGCTCACCCTGGCTGCAGACAATGTCACCCTGAGCGCCGAGGAGGCCCGAGAGATACCGAATGCCCTGCCCGGCGACTATCTGATGTTGTTGGTAGCGGACACCGGAACCGGGATCTCGCCAGACGTCTTACCCAAACTCTTCGAGCCCTTTTTCACCACCAAGCCGCCAGGCGAAGGTACCGGGCTCGGGCTCTCAACCACCGCTCGAATCGTGGCGAGCCACGGCGGATTCATTCATCTCCGGAGCGAACTCGGAGCCGGCACCACGTTCGAAGTTTATCTACCCAAGGCCAAGGCGGCACCGGCGGCGCACCAACCCGCCACTAGCTCTGTAGTCCCGCGCGGAAAGGATGAACTGATCCTGGTAGTCGACGACGACACCGCGGTTCGTGAAATGCTCACCGCCACCCTCCAAGAGCATGGCTATCGTTTCCGTTCCGCAAGCAACGGTGCGGAAGGGTTGTCAATATTGTTGGAGAACCCACCAGCGATCCGACTCGTTTTGACGGATGCCGACATGCCCGTGCTGGACGGCTATTCGATGATTCAACAGATTCGAAAACGGCTTCCTCAACTCCCTATCATCCTCATGAGCGGCCAAGCTTCAGCGGGAGCAATGGAAGCCACGGGATCCAGCGCGTTCCTCGCCAAACCTTTCACCGCAGAAACCCTGCTCGAGATGGTCCACCGGCATCTGGGCGCTACTGGATAGCGGTCCGTTCGGTGCTAGCTGCCAGGTGTTAGGTGTTAGGTGTTAGGTGTTAGGTCCGCCAAGAACCCGCAGGGTTCAAAGAAATTAGCCGGGGCCTGGAGCGCAGCGACACCCCCGGTCTGTCGGCCACCCAAGTCTCAGAAGCCCATGGGCCGAGACGGCCCACACTACACTAGTCGCCCATGCCGGACGTTTCCCCCTCGCTACGCCCCCATCGCAAACGAGCGGGTGGCGAGGCGTCGGACTAGGCTGCGGGCGGAGATCCACGCAAACAAACCCTGGAGGATCAGAGCGGTCACGGTGATGCAGAAGAGCAGCGTCTCATCGCTCCAGAGGCCGAAAAAAGTTCCCGAACCGCGACTGAGCAGCTCGGCCGACCAAACCACGGCCATCGGCATGACCAACGGCAAGATCAGTCCCAGCCCCAGGGTGAACAACCACCGCAGCATGAAATTGGAAAGTTGCAGCGACTGTGACAACCCAATGATGGGCAGCGCGAGAAAGGCACCCACAAACACCGGGACCACCAAGATCAGGAACTCGACCAGTTCAGAGCCCAAGTGATCCGCCGGAAAATCAACGATGCAGATCATCGCTACCGAGGCCAGCCATACGAAAACCCCTGGCACATACTGACCCCATAAACCGCACACCCGGCCTCGAACAATCTCCCTGACGGTCAGGGGCGTCACGACGAGAAGTTCCAACGCTCCTGTTTCCAACTCACGCCGAAAACTATTGACCGAACTAAAGGAGACGACCATTACAAACAGTACGGCGAGGAAGGGTTGGCATTCCAGAAAGTCTCGGGAGCTGATCCAGTCGGAATGCAGAACAAACAGCGCCAGGAACAACTCCAACGCGAGGAGCCCGACCGCCCCACCCCGGGAGGCCAGCTGAGCCTCCCAGCCGCGTCGTTGCAGCCACCCTGATGGATTTCGCTCCATTCTGCCTCGAGCGGAAATTCGCAAAGCGGTGCGGAAGATCACCGGAGTGAAGAGCCGACGCCACCATCGCTCCTGTCGCGCGGTTGGACCCAGCTCTGCCAAGCATCTCGGCAGGCTGCGGTCCATCGCCCCCACCACCCACTGCAAGAAGCAGAGAGCTGACAAAAGCTGAACCACGCAGAGCCAGAGCACCGGTGGTGTGGTGGACGTTCTCGCCTGCTGCCAGATGTCCGAACAACCCGAGCAGAGCAACCAACTCCCCGCCGTGAATATCATGAAAAAAACCTCAGGTTCGAACGGGCTGCCGAGGTTTCCTGGCGTGAGTCCCACGCTCCACATAATGACCAAATAGAGCGGCTGCAGGCCGCCCAGCATCAGCATCGTTGCGAAGGCTACCAGAATCGACAGTGCTGCCGCGCGATGGAATTCTCGACATCGGCTCGAGGCGAACAAACCGGCAGCCATGGCCGCCACCAAAGCCATGCCGTCCATTAACAGCCCACGAAGCAAATCCAATCCACTCAGACCGCCTGCGAGCACGGGAATCACCAGCACGGGGAGAGTCGCTAGAACCATAGTAAGCGCCCGCAGCATGCTGGAGAGCGTCTTAGCGATCGCCACATCTCGCGCACGCAGGGGGGTCATCAACAGCAGCCCCAGGGTTCCATCCCTCCGTTCCCGGCTGATGGCATCGCACGTCAGGACGGGCACAACGATACAGATCACGGTGAAGAGGGTTGGTTGGAGCACCCCAAACAATGCGCTCCCCTTACCCATCACCATGCCACCCTCGTCCGCGATTGCTGCTCCCAGGATCCCCCCCATCAAAAGGACGCACCCCCAACGCAACCAGGTGGACATGGGATGCCGCGCCTCGCTCAACAACTCCCGGGAAAGGATGGGTAGCCAAGTCATTTAGTCACCATCGGTTTGACTGGGATGGGACGGGAACCTCACACGGATTTCGCTTCACCATCGAGCTCACTTGGTCTATATATAGCGAAAATCCCGTGCCATGTCCGGCTTATACCGGTGGAATCACGAGTTGTGTGCCAGGTGAGATGAAATCCGCCCCAGATTTCGTCTGACTAGGACCCAGCTGATGTGCTGTCAGGAGCGGCGGCCTTACTCCGTCGCGTTCGCTGGCCCGGGAGTGTAGTAAACCTATCGGCGTCTTGTGTGGCTGGAGTTGACCTGCCGCCCGGGTCGCCGATGAACTCGTAACATCCATGATAAACAAATACCGACTTCGGCTCGTCGCGTGCCTCGCAGCCATGGGGCTGTTCACGCCCCCTCTCCCAGCAGAACTCGCCAACGTTGCCCCGGCAGGCACCGCCTACGCCTCGGGCCCTCTGTGGGCTGGAGATCAGATTGGTTTTCTGATCGATGGAGATCGTTCTCGCCAGATCCATGAGGCGGGCTCTCCCACCGCTCCCTTCTTTTACAGCCTGGATCTGGGTAAAGACGTGACGCCTTCCCGAATCACCATCTACCCGCGTCAGGATGGCTGCTGTCCGGAGCGGCTCAGGAACTTCCGGGTGTCGCTCCACCAGGATGACGCCGGAGCCCTGGGCACCGAAGTGTGGGGAACCGACGTCCTGACCGCGGCCGGAGAGAACGCCGGATCGGGTGCGGGAAAGAAGGTCGATATTCAGGTCCCTGCCGGTCAAACCGGCCGTTGGGTTCGGGTGCTGGCCTTGGAGGATCCGCTGCCCCAATACTCGCTGCAGATGACCGAGTTGGAAGTCTACGCCGAAGTGCCTCCTTCCGAAATCAATCGCGCGCTCAACGCGGCCGTCACCGCCAACGCGCCGCTATACGCCGGAGCGCCTCCTGGAAACATCGTCGATGGCAACCGCGGATCCATCATCCATGCGGATGTCGCGCCGCCCGCCGGGCTGGCTTACACTATCAACATGGGAGCGCGGGTGAGATTGAGCAAACTGGTGGTCTGGGCGCGCCAGGACGGATGCTGCGCGACCCGGCTGACCAACTATCGCGTGACGGTTCATCCCGACAATGGCGGGACCATCGGGAGCCCGGTTTGGACGGCGGATCTTCACACCGACGGCACGGATCCCGGATCCGGGCCCGGCAGCAAGGATGAGTTGATCGCGGAGAACGACTCTGCCGGCATCTTTGAAGGACAGTACATCCGCATCGAATCCCTGGATGCCGCCCCCGCAGACTACGCCTTACAGATCAGCGAAGTCGAAGCCTTGGGAGAAATCCTGGGAGGTCTGAGCGTTTTGCTGAATCAGCAGCCCGCGAACGCGGTCGTCGGCGTCGGCACGTCCGCCCGCTTCGCCGTGGTGGCCAACGTGGTCAACGGAGACGCCGCATTGCTGACGTACCAATGGCAGAAGAACGGGGCGAACATTGAGGGAGCCACCTCCTCCGTCTACCAGACGCCGCCGGTGCTCGCCGACGAGGATAAGTCCGTCTATCGCTGTGTGATCAGCTACCCCGGATTGACTCCCATCCTCTCGGATCCCGCGACGCTGCGAATCCACCTGGGCTACCGCGCACGCGCTTTTACCAATCGGCCTCTGTGGGGCGGCGCCAACATCGCGGCCCTGGTGGACAACGATCGCGCCGGCGGCTTCCACGGCGATGCCACCATCGATCCAGGCTTCGCCTACACCATTGACCTGGAACTTCCCGTGAAGTTCGAGCAGCTTAACATCTATCCCCGCCAAGATGGCTGCTGCCCGGAACGGCTGAAGAACTTCCGCGTCAGTGTCCACAAGGACAATGCGGGCGAGCTGGGCGATCCAGTCTGGTCGGCGGATCTCTTCACCGATGGTACCAACCCGGGCTCGGGCGCCGGGAGGGTGGTTAACGTGACCGCAGATCTCGATCCGGCCGGCACGTTCGAAGGACAGTGGATCCAGATCCTCAGCTTGGAGGATCCGGTGACCTCCTACGCGCTCCAGATGAACGAGGTGGAAGTCCTCGGCCAGTACGCGGCGCCGGCGGCGATCCTGAGCATCGTGCGGGAACCGGTGAACTACAGCACCGTGCCCGGCCGAACCGCTCTGTTCAACGCGGCCGGGAAAGTCGTGAACGGCGACCCGGCTCTGATCACCTATCAGTGGACCCGAAACGGGGTGGAGATCCCGGGGGCGACCGCGACTACCTACCGCACCCCGCCGTTGACGGACGCAGACCTGACTGCGGAATTCCGCTGCGTGATCTCCTATCCCGGCGTGCCTAACCAAACAACCGCGCCGGCCCAGGCGCTTTTCGACTACAACTATGCCAAAGGCCAGCCGGCCTTCTCGAACCGGCCGCTCTGGGGGCCGGGCAACTGGAACATCTCCCAAATCGTGGATGGTGATCGCAACGCCGTTCTGCACGGGGATCAAACGATCGAAATCGGCATGGCCTACTGGGTCGACCTGGGTGCCAATGTCCCGGTGGAGCACATCGACATCTATCCGCGCCAAGATGGCTGCTGCCCGGAGCGGCTGGCCAACTTCCAGGTGTCCCTGCACGCGGATAACAACGGCGAGCTGGGCGATGTCAACTGGGCGGCAGACCTCTTCACCGAACCGGGCACGAACGCCGGGGCAACAGCCGGAACGGTCGTGACGATTCGGCCCGAGGACGGATTCGGCGACTTCCGCGGCTCCTGGCTCCGCATCCTGGCGCTGGGCGATCCCGTCCCGCAGTACTTCCTGCAGATGACGGAGGTCGAGGTCTACGGCATCATCCCGCCGCGCCTGACCTACACCGTGCAGCCGAACGGGCTGCAGCTGACATGGACCGAGGGTCTTGTGGAATCCGCCGCCGCCGTGGGAGGGCCCTGGCAGACGGAGGCTAACCTGACCTCACCCGCGCTGATCCCCACGGCGACAGGCCAGCGCTACTTCCGGGTCCGACGCTAACCTGTTCTTGAGAACGCACTCCCTGGCATCTAGGCTTCGGCCTGGATGCCGGGGTTTTTTTTGCGATCGCCAGCACATCCGCTCGCCCCCGCCCGGGCACCGCACCATGCGATACCGAACCGCTCTGACTGCGCTCGTGACCGACCGCTCCGTCGAAGGCCGGATTCAGCTGCCCGGCCCTACCCTCGCCGCGCCGTCCGCAAGCAGGACGAGCCGAACGGGGTGGTTGGCGGCGCTCCTGGGGATCCTTCAGCTGGTGCAAGGCCCCGGCAGTCAGGCCGCCGATGTAGCCGCCAGTGTCTGGCATCAGGAATCCGGATGGCGGTGGACCCACCTGAACTCGCCCGGCTCCGAGCCGCCCGGGTTTTCCCGGTGCACCTCCGATCGCTCGGGCATCCGCTTCACCAACCAGCTTTCCTCGATTATGGCCGCCAATAACCAGATTCTGGAGAACGGTGCCGGACTGGCCTTGGGCGATGTGGACGGGGACGGGTGGGTGGATTTGTATTTCTGCGGGTCCGAGAACTCGAACGCGCTGTACCGCAACCGAGGCGATGGGACCTTCGAAGAGATCGCCGCGATGGCCGGCGTCGCCTGCCCGGGAGAGTTCTCCACCGGCGCGCTCTTTGCGGATGTCGACGGAGACCACGACCTCGATCTCTTGGTGAACGGCCTCGGCACCGGGACCCGGCTTTTTCTCAACAGCGGCGCCGCTCGGTTCGTTGAATCATCCCGCAGCGGACTCAATCGGACCAGCGCCGCGACCTCGATGTCCATGGCTGACATCGATGGAGACGGCGACCTGGATTTGTACGTCACGTGCTATCGCGCCACCACGGCCCGGGATGAACCGGAAAGCCCACAAATCACGGCCCGGGTGGTGCAAGGTCGCGTGGAGGTCACACCGGCCGATCGATTCTTCGGGGTGCTGCGCGCGAACGGCAAGGTCGAAGTCATCGAAAAAGGTGAGCCGGATATGCTCTACCTGAATCAGGGCAACGGGATCTTTAGAGCGGTGGCATGGACGGGCGGCTCCTTCCTCGACGAGCAGGGAAAGCCTTTATCCCAGGTCCCGGAAGATTGGGGATTGTCGGTCCTGCTGCGCGACCTCACGGGTGACGGCCATAGTGACATCTATGTGTGCAATGATTTCTTCCGTTCACGCGACCGATTCTGGGTGGGCGACGGCAAAGGTCGCTTTCGAGCCATCGATCCTCGGGCTTGGCGAGCGATGCCGCTGTCGTCCATGTCGGTGGACGTCGGGGATCTCAACCACGATGGCAACGATGATTTTCTGGCGGTCGAGATGCTCAGCCGCCGCCATTCAGAGCGCCAGCGACAACGAGCGAACGCGCTCAAGGTCGAACACGCTTTGCCGCTGTCCGATCCCGCCTACGTGCCCGAGGTCCTGGCCAACACGCTGCATCTAGGCCGGGGTGATGGCACCTTTGCGGAAACCGCCTGGCTCGCCGGATTGGCGGCCTCTGATTGGAGTTGGAACGTGGCCTTGCTGGATGTGGACCTGGATGGATGGGAGGATGTGCTCATCGCCGCTGGCAACAACCACGACGTGCTGGACATGGATGCCCAGAACGAACTCGACCGTTCCGCGGCCCATTCAAACCGTCCAGCCCTGGATTTCTACCCTAGCCTGCCCCAGCGTAATCTCATCTTTCGCAACGAAGGCAAGCTCCAGTTCCGAGAACTTGGAGAAGAATGGGGATGGAGCGAGCCAGGGATTTCGCAGGCCCTAGGGCTCGCGGATCTGGACAACGACGGAGACCTGGATGTGGTGATCGGGCGACTGAATCAGGAGTGCCTGATCTACCTGAACCAAGCGAGGGCTCCACGCATTGCGGTGGAACTGCGGGGGCGATCCCCCAACACCGAGGGGATAGGAGCGCGGTTGCGACTCGTAGGCGCCGGTCTTACCCAACAGCAGCACATCATCGCTGGCGGACGCTACCTAAGCGCTGACCAAAAGCGTCGAAGCTTCGCCCTTCCCGCGTCCCCCGCCAGCTATCGGTTGGAGGTAGAGTGGCCCTCCCGTGCCGTACAAACCATTTCGAACATCGTCCCAAATCGGCTCTATCAAATTGAGGAGCCCGTCGCAGCCCCTCTGCCCAAAACCACGCCGTCGGTCCAGCAGCCTTGGTTTGCGGAAGTCACCCTACCCGGTTCGATCCGCCATCTCGATCCCGACTGGGACGAACTGGCCGTCCAACCTCTCCTGCCTCAACTCCTTTCTCGGCGAGGCCCCGGCCTGACGTGGATGGACGTGGATGCAGACAGCGATGAGGACCTGGTGATGACGAGTGGACGTGGCGGAAGGACCCTGGTGCTCACGAACCAATCTTCGGTCAACGGCGTGCGATTCACAGCCGGGTTTGCTGGGGCGGTGGCAACGAACGATCAACTCATGGTCCTCAAGGCGGGAAACCAGGTAGCGGTCTCAAGTCAAAGCGAGCCGGGAGCTCCGGCCTTGGTGCAGGAGGGGGTGCCAGCCGAGGATTCGAGCTGGAGCAGAAGCGGCGTGGCCTCCTTCATCTCCGGCGAGGCGGGACCGATGTCGGTCGGCGACTATGATCAGGATGGTGATCTGGACCTGTGGGTGGGAGGCCTCACACGACTGGGACGCTTCCCCGAATCTGGCCCCTCAGCCCTGGTCCTTCAGACCCCAACCGGCTGGAAGGTGGATGACCGCGTCGATCCAGCTAGCTGGGGGTTGAATCGAGTCAGCGCGCTGGTCAGTACCGACCTGGACGGCGACGGGGACCTGGATGTGGTGGCGGCTTCCGAGTGGGGCGGCCTCTCGGTCTTGCGAAACGATCAGGGGCGATTTGGCACCTGGAGTCTAAAGGTGGATCTCTCCAAACTGTCTCCGCCGGTCCGCGAGGTAGAGACCCTCAATCAGCTGACCGGATTCTGGCACGGATTGGCCGCCGGCGATTTTGACGGCGATGGCCGCATGGATTTAGTCGCCTCCAACCAGGGATGGAACCATCCCTCCAGCAGCCTGCTCCCGTGGTATCTCCATTATGGCGATTTCTCGGGCGGCGGTGCCATCGATCTGGTCGAAGCGTTTGCAGACACGAACGCGGAAGCGCGTCGGGTTCCGTGGCGAGCGTTCGATGCGCTAGCAGCGTCGCTTCCCTGGATCAAAGAGCGATTCTCCACCTATCGCCAATTCGCCTCGGCCGACATACGGGAGTTGCTCGGGGATTCGCTGGCCAGTGCCAAGACCCTGGTGGTTCGCACCTCCAGCAGCGTCCTCTTGCTGAACCGCGGCGACTCTTTCGAAGCCCGCTCGCTCCCCCTCGAAGCGCAGACCAGCGTGGCGACCGGCTTGACGGTGGCGGACTTCGATGGCGATGGCTCCGAGGACCTGTTCGTCGCCCAAAACTGGTTCGCCTGCCCTCCCGAAACACCTCGATCGGCATCGGGTCGAGGGTTGCTGCTTCGAGGCGACGGCCGAGGTGGGTTTGAGGCTCTCTCCGGGACGGCCAGCGGATTGCGGATCTACGGCGAGCAGCGCGGCAGCGCCACCGCTGACTTCGACCAGGACGGTCGCCCGGATTTAGCGGTGTCGCAGAATCGGGGTTCGGTCGTGCTTCTGCGCAATCAAACCGCTCGGCCGGGCCTCTCTGTTAAGCTGCAGGGCCCACCCGGAAACCCTGAATGCTACGGAGCATCGTTGCGACTGAAGTTCGGCACTCGGTGGGGCCCCAGGCGCGAAATTCATGGCGGTAGTGGATATCTCTCCTGCGATGGAAGCCTCACCATTCTGGCGAGACCGGAACAACCTACCGGACTCCAGGTTCGATGGCCGGATGGAACCCTCACCGAGCATGCAGTCGATTCGACCTCGAGGCCTGTGGTCCTTCAACCCACGCCTCCGCGGTAAGCCCCACGGGTGTGATTGGCTTTTCGCGGTTACATCTGGATAAGGTCCTAAGAAGCGTTCGCAGAGGAAGGTCTACATGGCTTTCCTCTCCGCGAGAGATTCCGGCAGTCCTTCGGAGTCAGGGGAGGGATCTTTTCTCGCGGAGGCGCGGAGAACGCGGAGGAAGAGTTTTGCCCACGGAACACACAGAACACACGGAGTCGGAGCGAACCCAGCAGAACAGTAACTTCAGTCGGCTCGGCCTCTTCGGTTTCTCTTCAGATCCGTGCGGTCCGCGTGGTCCGTGGGCAATATGCCCCCACTCCCAAGCCTTCCAATCGGCCCCCTCAACCCGAAGTCTTAGGTTTCTCTGGAACTGCTCTTCTCTACGTCCCTTCAGACGTCGCCTCCTGGGCTTACTTCATCTTCAGGAAGTGCACCGAGACCGGGGAGCCAACGGGAACGGGTGCTCCCGCAGCGGTGAGCTTGCCGGTCCGTGAATCGATGCGGAAGATGGTGGCCTGATCGGAACTTTGATTGCCGACCAGAATCCATCGCCCGGTTGGGTCAATGCCGAAGCCTCGGGGAGTGCGACCTCCGATCGGCACATGCTGGACGGGTGAAAGTCGACCTTGGGAGTCGGTCACTTTAAACACCGCCAGGCTGTCATGTCCGCGGTTCGAGGCGTAAACGAACTTACCCGTAGGGTGCACAAAAATCTCCGCGGTGCCGTTCCCGCCGGTAAAGTCGGGCGGGAGTGTTGAAACCGTCTGGAGGGCGCTTAATTGGCCCCGCCGACGGTCATAGCTCAACGTGGTAATGGTCGATTGAATCTCGTTCAGCGAATAACCCGCGCGCTCCCGCGGCAGAAATGCGAAATGGCGGGGTCCCGCACCCGGGTTAAACTCAGCCAAGGTGGCATCGTTCAAGGATAAGATCCCGGTCTGCGCATCAAACCGATATACCAGAACTTTATCCAGGCCGAGGTCCGACACCAAGGCGTAACGATTGGCCGCATCGAGGTAGATGGCGTGAGCATGGGGTGCCTCCTGGCGTGCGGGGTTGGTGCCTTTTCCCGTATGTTGAACGAAGGAAACCATCGGTTTCAGGCTGCCATCGGCGGCGATCGGCAAAACACCGACGCTCCCCCCGGTGTAGTTGGCCACCAGCACGTGTTTCCCGGCCTTGTCCACGATTAAATGGCAAGGCGCTCCTCCCCGAGAAGACTCCGAGTTTAAAGAGGTCAGAAGGCCAGTCTTGGGATCGATCTGGAAGGAACTGACTCCCCCGCCCGGCTTCCCTTTGAATTCCGCAACCTCGTTCACCGCATAAAGGAACTTTCCCCCCGGATGCAGGGCCAAGTAGGAAGGATCCTTCGTTTCCACAGCCAATTCGGCCGGCCCCAGAACCCCCGTCTTCGAGTCAAAACGACTCACATAGATGCCCCGACTGCTTTTGCCGGTGTAGGTGCCAAAGTAAACCCATGAGCTTTGGGATTGAACCTGAGGGGCGGCGAGGCATCCAAGAAGCAACATGGCGCGTAAGAGATAAGCGGCAGACTCGTAGAAACGGGGTATCGACATGGCGAGAAGAGAACTACAGGGCGGACCGCGGATCAAGAAAACGATGATTTCATCATTTCCTTTGAATACGGCCATGGATCCGCGTGACGGATCTCGATCACGTTTGTCTTTATCAATAACAGACTCTTCAGCAAGTAAGCCCCGAGGGGAGCTGTAGTTTGGAAACCAAATTGCCGATGTTAATGAGGGCAAAAGAATAGGATAGGACGTATGGCAGCGAGAACAAAAGTCCGTAAGACTGGGTTGAAAACCAAGGGGAAAGCATTGTTTAAGGCCGCACGGAGCGCGGCCCAAAAATCTGGCCCCAAATCCTCCAAAGCCCCGGCGAAAACGCCGGACTTGGTGGATGAGGTGAGGCTGATCGACACGACCTTTGTAAAGCGCGAAGCGGAAGCTACGCCGGTGGAAGCGGCGGTCCCCAAGGACCGGGGCAGCTACGATGCCGATACAGCCTTCAAACTCTATCTGCGCGAGATCGGCTTGGTAAAGCTGCTCACCCCCAGTGAGGAAATCGACCTGGCCGCGCGCATCAAGAAGGGCGACAAGAAGGCCCGTGAGCAGATGATTAAGGCCAACCTCCGGCTGGTCGTGAAGATCGCCCATGATTATGAAGGGTTTGGGTTGCCGCTGCTCGATTTGGTCAGCGAGGGTAACATCGGCCTGATGAAGGCCGTGGAACGGTTTGATCCCTCCAAGGGCGGCAAACTTTCCACCTACGGTGCCTGGTGGATCAAGCAATCGATCAAGCGCGCGCTGGCTAATCAGTCGAAGACGATCCGGCTGCCCGTCCATCTGGTGGACAAGATTTCGCGCATGCGTCGCGTCTCCATGAAGTTACAGGAGGTGTTCGGACGCGAACCAACCGACGAGGAATTGGGCGAGGAATTGGGGATCTCTCCATCGCGGGTCGCCATGATGCGAACCGCGGCGATCCGCCCCGCCTCCCTGGACGCCCCCATCGGAGATGATGATTCCAATACTTACGCCGAAGTGGTGGAGGACGAGAACGCCGATTCTCCCTACGAAGAGCTGGAGGACAAGACCGTCACGAACATGCTCCAGGAGATGGTGAAGAACCTGGAACAGCGCGAGGCGACCATTCTCCGCTACCGGTTTGGGCTCGACGGCGGACCGGAACGCACCCTGGAAGAGGTCGGCGAGAAGTTCGGGGTGACCCGGGAACGCATCCGCCAGATCCAAAATCTGGCCCTCAACAAGCTTAAGAGAATGATCGAGAAGCTTGAAGCCGTTCAGAAGTAGCCGCAAAGTGCGTGCATGTCGCACGCTACAGTCACTGTCGCCGATCTGACACATTCCATTCGGAATGTGCCAGACTTCCCCAAGCCGGGGATCCAGTTCAAAGACATCACTCCGCTCTTGGCGGATCCGAGGCTCCTGTCCGGAGCCATCGATCTGATGACGGCCGGGTTTAAGCCGGGCGACGTCGATGCCGTGGTCGGGATCGATGCCCGGGGCTTTATCTTCGCCGCCGCCGCCGCCCTCAAGCTCAAGGCCGGGTTTATCCCAGTCCGCAAGAAGGGCAAGCTTCCTTACCTCACTCACGAGGAAACCTACGATCTGGAATACGGGTCCAGCACCGTTGCCATTCACATCGATGCGGTCAAACCAGGGACCCGCATTCTGCTCCTGGACGACCTGCTCGCCACCGGTGGCACGGCGGAAGCCGCCGCGCGCCTTCTGGAGAAAATCGGGGCAAACATCCTGCAGATCGGGTTTCTCATCGAACTGAGCTTCCTGAAGGGGCGCAATCGGCTCCATCGGTTCCCGGTCAAGTCGCAGATCACGTACTGACTCCCGACCCGGAACCCTTTCCGGCCCTGAACTTTGGCACAAAACCTCGACCTTTCGCTATTCCGTTTCATCAACGGCACGCTCAGCCACCCTGTGCTCGATGCACTGATGCCCTGGCTCAGCGGGAATCGGATCTTCGTGCCCGCCGTAGTGATCGCGGCGGCCATGCTGCTGTGGCGGGGCGGGCGTCGAGGACGGATGTTTGTGGCTATGACCGCGTTGGTCATCATTCTCGGCGACACATTACTCATCAATGTCCTGAAGCAAACCATCGGGCGTCCACGGCCATTTAGCGTCGTTCAGGATATCCACCTCCTGGTGGGCAAGGGTGCGAGCGCCAGCTTCCCGTCCTCCCACGCCTCCACCTGGTTTGCCGCAGCGGTCATGTGCCTCTTCTTCTACCGCCGCTGGGCTCCGGCGGTCGCGGTGACGGGGGCGCTGGTGGCCTTCTCCAGAGTCTATGTGGGCGTCCATTACCCAAGTGATGTTCTGGGTGGGGCCATTCTGGGGGCCGGCTATGCGACCGCGCTGCTTTACAGCCTCAATCGAGGCTGGCAGTGGTTCAGTCGACGCTGCGTGCCGGACGTTGCCGCGCGCTATCCCGCACTGATCCCAGGTCCGGGCTGGGAACCGCCCCAGACCGTTTCCGCCCCGCTCTCAGATCAGAGTTGGATGCGACTTGGCTATGCCCTGATCGCCATCATCCTGGCCAGTCGGCTCGCGTTTCTCGCATCCGGCAAGTTCGAGCTGAGCGAGGACGAGGCCTACCAGTGGCTCTGGTCCAAACATCCCGCGCTCTCCTACTTCAGCAAGCCGCCCATGATCGCGTGGCTGCACACGATCGGAACAACTCTGTGGGGCGACCGGGTCTTCGGAGTTCGGTTCTGTTCGCCCATGATCGCCGCCGCGCTGGCGCTGCTCCTTCTCCGCTCCACCCGACGGATCCTGGGCGGCCGAGCCGCCTTCTGGCTGGTGGCCCTGTTGCATTCCCTCCCGCTCTTGGCGGTGGGAGCGACGCTCATCACCGTAGACCCCCCGCTCGTTCTTTTTTGGACCCTGGCCATGGTGCTGGGATGGCGAGCCGTGCAACCGGAGGGCACCACTCAACTCTGGGCCTGGAGCGGGCTCTGCACCGGGCTGGCAGCGCTCAGCAAGTATGCCGGACTTTACCAGCTCCTTTGCTGGGTCTTCATATTCATGGCGTGGCCCCAAGCCCGCCAGCACTTGCGCAAACCCGGACCCTGGATCGCGCTGCTGATCTCGCTCCTCTGCCTAATCCCGGTCGTCATCTGGAACTACGAACACGGATGGGCCACCGTCGGCCACGTGAAATACAATGCCTCCCGTTCCAGCCCCTGGGAGCCCACGCTCAAATTCTTCGGCGAGTTCATTGGGGCTCAAGCGTTCCTGCTCAACCCGGTTCTCTTCGGGGCCATGATCCCCGCGATGCTGGGATTCCACCGATTGAAGTCCCATCGGGAGCTGGCCCGATTCCTCTTTTTCATGGGAGCGCCCGTCTTCCTCGGCTACCTCGCTTTCACCGGTTACAAACGGGTCTACCCCAACTGGATCGCCCCCTCGATCATCCCGTTGTTCTGCCTCACCGTGCTCTACTGGCATGAGCGCTGGACCGAAGGCTCACGCACGCCCCGACGCCTGCTCATCGGTTGCCTGGGATTGGGACTGCCCCTAGTCCTTCTGATGCATGAGACCCGGTGGATCCACAAACTCACCGGACGCCCGATCCCGGTCAATATCGACCCGCTTAAGCGGGTGCAAGGCTGGGCC
This sequence comes from Verrucomicrobiales bacterium, assembly GCA_016793885.1. NCBI lineage: Bacteria > Pseudomonadati > Verrucomicrobiota > Verrucomicrobiia > Verrucomicrobiales > Verrucomicrobiales bacterium. The sequence goes on along the minus strand of JAEUHE010000056.1, from coordinate 4,747 downwards.
TATTTGGCCTCCATCGTCGGGCAAGCCAGGCAGGACCTCACCCAAGAGGGGCGTCCCGTGTTCATCATCGGCAACCATTACGGCATCGCCAGCCAGATCGCGTTCTCGCTGCCCGAGGCCCGCGACTCCGCTAAATCCGGGCTGTTCGTCTACTGTAAAACGGCGGTCTACCCCGAGAATCAATTCTATTTCTGGCCAGGCTACCAGGGACATCGTCGTGGGCAGAATGCGATCTTCGTTCAAGAGGTCGAGCAGCAACCGGCCGGCCTAACCCCTGGCTCAACCACCCCGGCCGGGCGGCCTATGCCTCCCCCAGCGAACGTTGTCGCAGAGTTCGAATCGATAACCGATCTGGGCGTACGACCCGTCTATCACCGCGATCGCATCGTCCGCTGGATCCAGCTCTTCGCCTGTCGCAATCTGCTATGACCGAGATCGTGCTGCCGGCGGCCGACTACGACCTAGCCGCCACTCTCACCTCCGGACAGGCTTTCCGCTGGACCTCAGGTGCCAACGGGTGGGAATCCACGATCGGAAACCAGTGGGTGCGACTCCGCGCGGTGAACCAGGAGATCCATGCCATCACCTGGCCCGCTGTTTCTCAGTGGGATTGGCTGAAGCACTATCTCCAGAGCGACCTCAAGCTCGAGGCCGTGCTGGAGACCTTCCCAGCCGATGCTCCCATGCAGGCCAGCGTTCAGGCCTGCCGTGGCTTGCGACTGCTCCGCCAGGATCCCTGGGAATGTCTGGCCTCGTTCATTCTCTCCTCCACCAAGCAAATCGTCCAAATCCGGCAGATTTGCCACACGCTTTGCCAGCGTTATGGCGAACCGATTCCTCGGTTAGACGGGGCCGGCCCGATCCACTGCTTCCCATCCGCCCAGGCGATTGCCGCCCGATCGGAGGCCGAGCTGCGGGACTGCAAAATGGGATTCCGAGCGCCCAGCCTGCTTTACGCCGCGCGGGCTGTCTGTGACGGCTCACTTCGGCTCTCCGAGCTGGGAGGGCTTCCACTGGACCAAGCACGCTCGGAGTTATGCGGCCTGCGGGGCGTCGGACCAAAGATCGCCGACTGCGTGCTGCTCTTCGCCTATGGGTTTCCCCAAGCGTTCCCGGTGGACGTCTGGATTCAGAAAGCGATTCAGAAGCTCTATTTCAAGGGCCGCCGTGTTCGCCCGGACCGAATGGAACGCTTTGTCCGATCGCACTTCGGCCCGCACTCGGGCTACGCTCAGCAGTATCTCTTTCACTACATGCGAACCCTCCATCCTGACGCTCGAGGAACGAACGCAGGAGCGACGGTTCCACTCTCCGACCCGGCACCTCGTCTCTCCCATGCAAACTGACGTCCTGCTCAGCCCACTCGAACTGAGCGATCTAGCCTCCCGCGACTTAACGCAGACAACCTGCGTGGTTTTCGATATCTTGCGCGCCACAACCGTGATGGTCACCGCCCTCTCGAATGGAGCTCAAGGCATCCGTCCCGTCTTGGACATTCCATCGGCGCTGGCAGCGAAAGCAGCGTTCCCGGATGCGCTGCTGGCCGGCGAACGCCATGGACTGCGAATCACACGCGAGCTCACCGGCTCCATCGACTTCGATCTCGGCAATTCGCCGCGCGAGTTCCTTCGCGACCGAGTTCAAGGCAAACGCATCATTTCGACCACCACCAATGGCACGCGAGCGCTGAATGCGTGCCAAGGGGCTTATGCGGTTCTGGCAGGCGCATTCGCGAACCTGGAAGCCACCGCCGCCTTTCTAAGGACGCAGCAACCCAAGCAGCTGCTCCTCGTTGCCAGCGGCACCGGGGACCATCCGGCCTACGAGGATCTTCTGGCTGTGGGGGCACTTTGCGAACTCCTGGATCCGCAGCCGGGTTTCAAGGCGCTCTCGGACTCCGTCCAGACGACTCAACGGCTGTTTCGAGAAGTGAAACATCGGCTTCCGGAGGCGTTGGGTGAGGCGCAGAACGGTCGGCGTCTGCTCACCATCCCCACCCTTGCGCCAGATGTCCACCTGTGCGCCCAGACCAACACCCTACCGCTGGTCGCTCGTCTTTCGTCCGGCGGCTGGTTGGAAATAATCCAATGAGAAGCAAGGTCAGCGGGCAGGGATAGGCCGGGCTTTTAGCCCTTGCCGACGGGGTAAATGTTTTCCTGGGGTTGTCACCCCAGGCTGGGATAAAACGCACCGTTGGCGCTGAAGCTAAAAACCGCCGTATCCGGAGGGAGTGTCTCCTGTTCCGCCCGGCGTCGGACCCTTCGTTCGCGCCGAAGTTCGACGGGCCAAAGGCCCAACACCATCCCAGCCTGGGCCAGCGGCCCAGGTTTTGGGCTAACACCAATCGGCTAAGGGCTGAAAGCCCGACACACAAGGGACAGAGCACAACGGACGTGGATCAAGGCGATTCTCATGATTGATCCGGCCGAGCCGGACTACTGCCCCAAGTCGAGGATGCGGAAGAATCCCAGCCCGCCCGCCATGCTCATCGAGGCTTCACGATTCGGCTGCGTGGCGCCAACGTTGGTCCAAGCCCCGACGTTGATCGCATTCCGCCGCTGGACCTGGAATGGCCCTTGCCCACCCGTCCAGGAGAGCTGCAATTGGGAACCCACCTTCTTCACCGGAGCCAGCTTGACGGGTGTCACCACCCCACCCTCGGAGGAGACGATGAAATTATCCAGAATGAGCCCGGCCGAGGTAGGAACCATGGTTCCCACATAGGACTCCCCAAAGATCCCGATCTGAAATCGTGACGCGGCCGAAAGTTCCCAGTTGGAGTCTCCGGCACCGAGGTCCAGAGTTCTCAGATTCGTCCATTGATACCCTCCCACCGCACCATTGCTGTCGATCTCGAGGATCAGCCGTTTGGAGGCCGCATCCCAGCGTGCCCGTAAAGCGGCTGAGATAGAGGTTGTGGTCGTGAACTGAAGCTGATCGTCGGGAGTGACCCCATCGCGGCGGAGGTCGGATTTAAACCGACGAGAGAGCGCCCCGAAGTCATCGGTCAAATCGAGCGACACGGTGGCTCGATCGCCTGGATCCGCCAGGTTGAGGATCATCAAACCCAGTTCCACCTCGTTCCCCTCGCCCAGCGGCAGATTGGGCAACGTAACGTCCACCTGTGCAGACCAGGACTTGGAATAATTCCCAGCACCGGGAAACCAGTAACGGACTGCACGGTCATGCTGACCACCGGATTCTCCCAACGTGGAGAAACGGGTAGCCCCTCCCACTTCCTCAAGTCGGCCCGCACCCAAAGTCGCATCGAGCGGCCCCCACAGCGCGAGACTGCGATTCTGATCATTGAAGTTATCCTCGCCAGCGAGGGTAGCGATGGCGCGTGGTCCGCCCTCCGTAATCGAAAAGTTGTCAGCAGTTATCTGTCCCGAACCCACGGAGGCGCCGAAGGCCACTCCACCAATGCTCAGTCGGAAGGAAGACTCCGAATTCATATTCCAAAAGGCCGTATCCCAGGAGGCAACGGCTCGGAACACATTGCCGGCCCCCACCAGCCCCATGGTGAGCATGCGAGAATGCGCGTCATAACTCAGTCGAAGCGAGGCGGATCGCCCAACAAATGGCTCACCTTGGCTGACCGTCGTCTCCCCGGCCGCGAAGACATCGGCCTGCAACTGGCGGAAGGTGGTACTGTCGTCCACCTTGAAATACTGGAGGGAAAGTGTCGCGAGGTTATCTGTCTGATTGGCGTCGCCGGCCTGGACGGATACCGAAGCCCCTTCGCCTTCGAACAGAGCAAACTCGTTCAACTGGAGATCGACTGTCACTTGCCAATCATTGGTGTAACTGGGGGACCTCCCCTGCCAAACCCGGGTTGCCAAGCTCTGGCTGAAGCCCGAGGACGGCGCGAGAAACTGAAGTCGATTCGACGATTCCACCCATTCCGAATCGCCAGTGCCGCTGTCCACCGCTCCCCATTTGGCCACATCCCGGTTGGCATGATTAAAGTCATCACCCGCTTGAAATTGAGCGTGGGTAGCCAGGGGTAACCAGGGAAGAGAGCCGAGTAGGGCGAGGGAAAATGCTGATTTCATAGTCGAGTCAGGGTTAGCGGCTGCCGCAGGCTTCATCTAAACCAGCTTTCGATCGTTCGAAAGTTGCGGTCTGCACCAGTGTTCCCTGTCATATACGAAACCTGCGGATGATTCTTTCAGGGAAGATCCGGAATCGGCCGCTCCGAGGTGTAGCCCACGGAACACGCGGATCACACGGAGGGGACCGAAACGGGAAGACCCGCAGCTGGCAGTTGATGAACCACGGATCGCACAGATCTCTCGGATGCAAAACCGATTCCCGGCAAAGAGTGATGCAGGATATTCAGCCGCCAAAAGTCGGCAGCGAACCTCATAAGTCTTTTACCATCCGAGCAATCCGGGAAATCCGTGGTTCGAACAGCCGTTTTCGGGATCTATGGTCGCGGGTATCTCCGTGTGGTCTGTGTGGTCCGCGGGCCAACCTGTTCCCTCTTTCCCGCCCCAAGTTCCGGTGGGGCTCCAAGACCGCCCCTCTGCATTCCATTCTCGCCACTCAGCTGGGAACTCCCTAGCCTCTCTCAGGCCCCAGTGGGGCAGATAACATTATGGCTTCATTAAACCCGAACTCCGAAGTGGAAAGAGGGTGGTATTGGTGGAAGGGGTTGATGCAATAAGGGTTGATGCAAAGCAAACCTACCGCTCTCCCTCACCAAACCACCCCGACGGAAATTAACGCGCTCTTTGGCAGAGCC